>NZ_PNDJ01000062.1:0-6042 GCF_005887255.1 Pseudoalteromonas sp. S1609
CGGTCAGCGGTCAGCGGTCAGGTAGTAAAATAAAACACCGAGCCTTATGCAAGCCCAGTTTTTATATTATAGGTGAGAGTTTACCTCGCGCACTTTCACAACATGTCAAACTACCTGCGCGGCGTAAAGCCCCGCCTACGTTTAACCCAAACACCGTACTTGGCTTAATCTTTTGCTGACAACTGACAGCTGAAGACTAAAAACTGTTCTTTAACCTAAACCATCGCGGCTTTTACATATACATCAAAGCGGTTCTTCTTGGTTTTGATTTGCATGCTTGGAGTTTTATCATTTAAAAATGGTGCGTAATCGGGGCGTTTCACTACTACACGTTTACTGGCAAGGGGGTAGGCAAAATCGAGTAAATCATCGGCGTCGGTATCGCCACCCACTAACTCTTGGAATACCCGCATTTCTTTTTTAACCAGTGCTGATTTTTCACGGTGCGGGAACATTGGATCAAGGTAAACCACATCGGGCATGCTGTCACATTGGGCAAGTAAGGTATGGCTTGAGCCAAAGATAAGGCTCATATTTTGCTGCATCCATGGGCCAATTTCACTATCGTTATAAGCACGTTGTAAGCCATCATATAACAGTGCAGCAACCACGGGATGGCGCTCATGTAAAATTACTTTACAGCCTAGCGAGGCTAACACAAAGCCGTCGCGTCCAAGGCCTGCTGTGGCATCGAGTACCACTGGCGTTGCGCCCTTATTAAGACCAACTGCTTTGGCAATTGATTGCCCTTTACCACCACCAAATTTACGCCTATGTGCAACGGCACCAGTTACAAAGTCTACGTTAATAGCACCTAATTTTGGCTCGTCAGTTTTATACAGGCTTAGTCCTTTATCATCGTAATGCAAGCTAAAACCACTGCTTTGCTCTGCCCATTGAGCAAGCCCAAAGCGTGCTTCTAACTCATTTAAATAAGGTCGACACTCTTTAAACGCACACTGTATAACCACTTCACACTCCGATGATAAATTTCACCGTTATTATACCCAAACAAAGCCAATATACGATCTCTAGTTTAAAACAACTCAATATCGTTATTTTCACTCTCAGGTTCTGGCTGCGTTTGTTGTTTACTTAGTTTTGTTTGAGTAATTAAGTCATCACGCTGTTGAGTGGTTGTTTTTAGTTGGTGCTTAATAAAGGCTAAATCATTAGTGGTTGCAACCAGCTGCTGTGATGTATGACTAAGCTGAGTTATTTGCTCATTAAATTGCGAAGTTGATATCTCGTTGTGTGTTTGCATTAGCGATTGGAGTTGCTCAAGCTGCTCTGTAAGCTGGCTAATTGCACTCGTTTGCATGGCGTTTTGATTTTTAAGCTGGGCAACAATATCTTTAAAAGCAAGGGTTAGCTCATTGTCGCGCATTAGTCGATATTGGTGCTGCTGTATAGTAACTACTTTTTCGTTAGTTACTTCTAAAATATGCGGAAATAAATCTTTATAGCGGCCATAAAGTGATGGCGTATCTACAGGCATATTTTTAATTAATAGTGAAATATTAGGGTAATTAATAATAGTACTATGACCAATATCAACAAAGCGTTCTGCATTTTTATGCTGTATGAGTAGCTCTTGCTCTAATGGGCATACACCAATTTCTTGGCTATAAAACATTCCCTGGTTATTTTGCCAAAAAACAACCACGACATTGAGGTGTAATGGAGTAAAAAAACCTAAAAAGTATTCACTTAGTAATTCTAAATTATCGGCATGATAGCTTTGACAAACAAACCGCATAATGCGCCCCATGTCACCGGTTTCAATCATCGCCATTTCAGCTGTTTTATTGGCCTTTGCTATATCATATTGCAGTGTTGCACACTGCTTGCGGTACTGGTAAAGAATTTTAATCCGTGCCATCAGCTCCTGTGCGTTAAAAGGCTTCAAAATGTAGTCAGCCCCGCCAACACTAAACCCTTTAATACGTTCAGCTTGCCCCACTTTGGATGATAAAAACATTACCGGAATATCTGTTGTGGCTTTATTTTGTTTAATAGTTTGGCAAACCTCATAACCAGACATGCCTGGCATTTCAACATCAAGCAAAATAATATCGGGGTTATATTTAATCGCTTGTCTTATGCCATCTTCACCATTTTTGGCGTGGATCACTTTGCAAAACCCAGCTAAAGATTCTTCAATAATATGGTGCATTAATTTATCGTCATCAATTGCCAGTATTAACTTTGCCATGCGTTAGTCCCTTTTAGTACTTTGTTCAAAGCATAGTACGCCATGTTAAAACTACTAAAATTTATTCAAAATATTCTTTAACAGCGCTGTATTTTAGGCAATAAAAAAGCGCCTCTGGGGCGCTTTTGTAATTATATTTTAATCCGCAAAAATCAACAGACCCTAAGCGGCGATGCCGCTGTGGAGCAGAAGTGCATCTACACTTGGCTCACGACCGCGGAAGTTTTTAAACAGTGCCATTGGCTCTTCGCTGCCGCCTTTTTCAAGAATATGCTGCATAAACGCTTGGCCCGTTTGTGGATTAAAAATCCCCTCTTCTTCAAATTTAGAGTAGGCATCTGCCGAAAGTACTTCAGCCCATTTATACGAGTAATAACCTGCACTATAACCGCCCGCAAAAATATGACTAAAGCCATGCTGAAAACGGTTAAACGCTGGCGGCTTAATGACTGAGGTACGACTGCGTACATCATCAAGTACAGCTTGAATGTTACATGGTTTGTCTGCCACGTAGTCATGGTGAATTTTAAAATCGAATAACGAGAACTCAAGTTGTCTTAGCATTTGCATACCTGAGTTGTAATTTTTAGCGGCCAATAGTTTATCTAGTAGCTCTTTTGGTAATGGCTCACCGGTTTCGAAGTGGCCTGAAATAAAGCTTAGGGCTTCTTCTTCGTAACACCAGTTTTCTAAAAACTGACTTGGCAATTCAACGGCATCCCATGCCACACCATTAATACCAGCAACAGGCGCTGCATCTACTTGAGTTAACATGTGGTGAATGCCGTGACCAAACTCATGGAACAGTGTGGTTACTTCATTATGGGTAAACAAAGCAGGCTTATCGCCAATCGCTTTATTAAAGTTGCATACTAAGTAAGCAACTGGTGTTTGAAGTTCACCATTAGCACGCACTTTACGGCCCATACAGTCATCCATCCACGCACCACCACGCTTGTGGTCACGGGCGTATAAATCTAAGTAGAAACGACCACGTAAAGTATTGTTGCTATCGTAAATTTCAAAAAAGCGCACATCTTTATGATACGTATCGATGTCTTTTTGCTCTTTAACTGTAATACCAAATAAGCGGTTAACCGTTTCGAACAAACCACTGAGCACTTTATCGGCAGGGAAGTATGGGCGTAATACTTCATCTGAAATCGCGTACTTTTCTTGCTTTAGCTTTTCGCTGTAATAACCAAAGTCCCATGCTTCTAGTTCGCTAATACCGTGCTGTTGCTTTGCGTATTGTTGCAACTCTTTAAGCTCTTGCTCTGCTTGTGGCTTAGATTTAGCTGCTAAGTCTTCTAAAAATGAAAATACCTGTGCAGGTGATTCTGCCATTTTTGTAGCTAACGATTTTTCGGCGTAATTATTAAAGCCCAGTAATTGTGCTAACTCATGACGTAGTGCTAGTTCTTCACTCATTATCGCTGAGTTATCGAACTCTCCTGCATTTGGACCTTGATCGGATGCACGAGTAGAAAACGCGGTGTATGTTTCTTTGCGAAGTTCACGGTCGTCTGCGTAAGTCATTATAGGTAAGTAAGAAGGGAAATCGAGAGTGAATACCCAGCCTTCTAAGTCTTTACTTTTTGCTGTATCGGCCGCTAATGCCAGTGCTGACTCTGGTAAACCCGCTAGTTGGCTTTCATCGGTAATATGCTTATGCCATGCAAGCGTGGCATCCATCACATTATTACCAAATTTTGAAGCAAGCTCTGATAAACGCGCACTAATTTCACCGTAGCGTTTTTGCTGCTCAGGATTTAGTGCAATGCCTGAAAGCTTAAAGTCACGCAATGCGTTGGTAACGGTTTTTTGCTGAGCGGTAGTGAGTGTTTTAAATTCATCGCTATTATAAAGCGCGCTGTAAGCCTCATATAAGCCTTGGTGTTGGCCAACAAAAGTAGAATATTCAGAAATAAGCGGTAAACACTGCTCATAAGCTTCGCGAAGTTCATCGTTGTTCATCACCGAGTTCAAATGCGACACCGGTGAAAATAATCGCGATAGTTTATCGTCAGCTTCTTCAAGGGGTAATACTAAATCATTCCAGGTGTATGATTGCTTTGCTAATACATCATCAATTGCACTGCGACAGTGCTCAATACCTTTTTTTAGTGCCGGGACAACATGCTCTGGCTTTATTTTTGAAAAAGGCGGTAAACCTTCAAGCCCGATTAGGGGATTTGTTTGTGCATTGCTCATAGTCATTCTCAGTTTGTGCAAATATAAAAATGAAGTTGGGGCAAAATACGTAAATACAAGGGGAAGTGTTCAGCTCTTAGCTTAATATACGCTCGACTAATAATACCTTGATCTTAACTAGCTTGGTTTTCGTTTGATGGTAGAGATTTTAGCAGCCCCGAACAAGTGACTTGTTCATCGCATATGATATTATCGGTAAAACATTGTTAAACACATTTAGAGGATTAAACATGGCTCAGCATTTTGATTACATTGCAATTGGTGGCGGTAGTGGTGGTATTGCATCAGCTAACCGTGCAGCAATGCGTGGCGCAAAAGTAGCATTAATTGAAGCTAAACACATGGGTGGCACCTGCGTAAACGTAGGGTGTGTTCCTAAAAAAGTAATGTGGCATGGCGCTCAAGTTGCTGAAGCAATTAATCTTTATGCTCCTGATTACGGTTTTGATGTTGAAGTTAAAGGCTTTGACTGGTCAAAGCTAGTAGAAAGCCGTGAAGCCTATATTGGCCGCATTCACAAAGGCTATGATAATGGTTTAGCTAAAAATGGCGTAACTGTGATCAAAGGTTTTGCAAAGTTTGTTGATAGTAAAACCGTTGAAGTAGATGGCGAACACTATACTGCCGATCACATTTTAGTTGCCGTTGGTGGCCGCCCTACTATTCCTAATATTCCAGGTGCTGAACACGGTATTGATTCAAACGGCTTTTTTGAGCTGAACGAACAACCTAAACGCGTTGCTGTTGTTGGTGCCGGTTATATTGCCGTAGAAATTGCCGGTGTGCTGCACAGCTTAGGTACACAAACTCACTTATTTGTTCGTAAGAGCAAGCCACTGCGTACCTTTGACCCATACATTATCGACACACTGGTTGATATTATGGCAAAAGAAGGCCCAACACTGCACACTGAGTGTTCACCAAAAGAAGTGGTAAAAGAGGCTGATGGCAGCTTAACGATTCATTTTGAGAATGGTTACAGCGAAAATGTTGATCAGGTTATTTGGGCTATAGGCCGCACGCCAACAACCGATAAAATTAACCTTGCTGCAGCAGGCGTAGAAGTAAACGAAAGCGGTTATGTAAAAGTAGATGAATACCAAAACACCACAGCTGAAAATGTATACGCTGTGGGTGATATTATCGAAAATGGTATTGAGCTTACACCGGTTGCTGTTAAAGCGGGTCGTACTCTATCGGAGCGTTTATTTAATAAAGAATTGCCGAACGATTTAAAAATGGACTACAGCCTAGTACCAACCGTAGTATTTAGCCACCCACCTATCGGCACCATTGGTTTAACTGAGCAAGAAGCGATTTCTCAGTACGGCGGCGAAAATGTAAAAGTATACAAATCAAGCTTTGCGGCTATGTATACTGCAGTTACTCAGCACCGCCAAGCCTGTAATATGATGTTAGTGTGTGCAAGCGATGATGAAAAAGTTGTGGGCTTACACGGTATTGGTTTTACCGTTGATGAAATGATTCAGGGTTTTGCAGTCGCCATGAAAATGGGCGCAACTAAAGCAGATTTTGATGCGGTTGTCGCACTACACCCAACCGGCTCTGAAGAGTTTGTTACCATGAGATAAGTTCGAGGTTCGAGGTTCGAG
>NZ_PNDJ01000063.1:0-41402 GCF_005887255.1 Pseudoalteromonas sp. S1609
ACATGGATGTAGGTAAGGGGCGTGAGCAGGACGCGGAAGCTTTGCTCGGTTTTGACTTAGCCCACTAGGTTACAAACCTCGCGCCGCGATTAAGTTGCCCCTAGTTTGAACAAATTTTAATCCGTAAAAGTCAACAGACCCTCATATAGTATTATTCTAGCCTAAACTTTAGTCTCTAACAGTAGAGAATAAAATGAGATTAAATTAGAATAGGCCTGCCCGAAGGAATGTGTTGCTCTCAAAATTCGATACATTCTTAGGCTATCCGTTCAAAATTGTTTAATTAGGTAAAAAAAATGACCTCATCTCACGAGTTAGAATACACAAGTAGCTGGCAAGAACGTCAAGATTACGCTGAAAGCATGCAACCAATTATTGGTAAATTGTACCGTAATCGTGGTATTGAAATCGCTGTTTACGGCCGTCCATTAGTAAACTCAAGCACTATTGATATTATTAAGTCTCACAAATCAGTAGCCCAGTTTGAAGGAACTAAACTTCGCCTGCGTGAAAGCTTCCCATTCTTAGAAGCTATCAGCAAAATGGAATTAAATTCTGCCCGTATCGATATTGGTAAATTAGCATACAGCTATTTATACACAGATGCTGCGAATGGCCGTTCAGTAGAAGAGTTCGTTAAAGACGAACTAGCTGAAATTGTTAATTCTGAGCCTAAAGCGCCACGTGACGTAGTACTTTACGGCTTTGGTCGTATCGGCCGCTTATTAGCACGTTTGTTAATTGAAAAATCAGGCCCATACGCCGACTTAAACCTACGCGCTATTGTTGTGCGTGGTGGTAAAGACGGCGATTTAGAAAAACGTGCAAGCTTATTGCGTCGTGATTCTATCCACGGTCCGTTCAATGGTTCAATTACTATTGATAAAGAACGTAATGCTATTAAAGCTAACGGTAGCTACATTCAAGTTATCTACGCTAATTCGCCAAGCGAAGTTGATTACAGTGCCTACGGTATCGAAAACGCACTTGTTGTTGATAACACAGGTATTTGGAAAGATGAAGCTGGCCTTGGTCAACACTTAGAATCTAAAGGTGCTGCAAAAGTATTATTAACAGCGCCAGCTAAGGGCAACATTAAAAATATCGTTTACGGTGTAAATAACCAAGATATTTTACCTGAAGATAAAATTGTATGTGCTGCAAGTTGTACAACTAATGCAATAACACCAACATTGAAAGCATTAAACGATCAGTTTGGTATTAAGAATGGTCACGTTGAAACAGTTCACTCATATACTAATGACCAAAACTTAATTGATAACTACCACAAAGCAGAACGTCGTGGTCGTGCTGCGGCACTTAACATGGTTATCACTGAAACTGGTGCAGCTAAAGCGGTATCTAAAGCATTACCAGAGCTTGAAGGTAAACTAACAGGTAACGCAATTCGTGTACCTACACCAAACGTATCGTTAGCTATCTTAAACTTGAATCTTGAAAAGAGCACGACGGTTGAAGAACTTAATGCGTTTTTACGTGAAACAGCACTTCACTCAGACCTACGTGATCAAATCGATTACACAGCATCAACTGAAATCGTGTCTACCGATTTAGTGGGTAGTCGTTACGCAGGTGTTGTTGATTCTCAAGCAACGATTGTTGATGAAAACCGTGTTGTACTTTACGTATGGTACGACAATGAGTTTGGTTATAGCTGCCAGGTAGTTCGCTGTATGCGCGATATGGCAGAAGTCTCATTCCCAAGTTTACCTCGATAAACACTTGAGCAATTAAAAAAAGCCAGCACTTGCTGGCTTTTTTAGGTCTGAAGATTTTTAAAGTGTAGTGGTTATGGTACGCTTTATTAAATTGAGTACGTAGTAATAGCCGTTGAAAGTGCATTAACACGTACTTACCTCTTGGCTAAATCCTTTGGTCAAGACACACAGTTAACTAATAGGTTTGTTGTAATGAAAATCAGTAGCAATTTTGACAGTGGTAATATTAAAGTTATTGAAGCCACCGATCCGTTAAATATTCAGTTAGAAATTAATAAAGATCATCAGTCTGAGTTTTATCAGTGGTTTCACTTTCGTCTTGAAACAACGCCTTATCAATTACATCAGTTAAATATTAATAATCTTGATAAGTCTGCATACCCAGATGGTTGGGTAGACTACCAAGCTGTTGCCTCATACGACCGTCAAACATGGTTTCGTGTACCGTCTTCGTATGAAAATGGCACACTAACATTTGAGCTTGAGCCTGAGTGTAGCAGCGTTTACTTTGCCTATTTTGCTCCTTACAGCTACGACCGCCATTTAGATTTATTATCATGGGCACAAAGCCAAGAGCTTTGTCAGTTAGAGACGCTAGGTCAAACCCTTGATGGCCGTGATATGAGCGTGCTTAAAATTGGTCAGCCAAGTGCAGATAAAAAAGTCATTTGGGTTACCGCTCGCCAACACCCGGGTGAAACTATGGCAGAGTGGTTTGTAGAAGGCTTATTACACAAGCTGCTTGACGATGAAGACCCACATGCAGCAGCCTTACTATCAAAAGCGGTATTCTATGTAGTGCCAAATATGAATCCAGATGGCAGTGCACGCGGTCACTTACGTACTAATGCTAAAGGGGTTAACTTAAACCGTGAATGGCAAACACCAAGCATGGAAAATAGTCCTGAAGTTTACTTAGTGCTTAATAAAATGCGAGAAGCAGGCTTAGATATGCACCTTGACATTCACGGGGATGAAGCCATTCCATATAACTTTGTTGCCGGTAGTGAAGGCATACCAAGTTATGATGCACGCCTAAAAGGCCTTGAAGACAGCTTTAAAGCCGCGCTTTTAACTATTACTCCAGAGTTTCAAGATACGCATGGCTACGATAAAGACGAACCAGGTCAAGCTAATTTAACAGTAGGTTCATCAGCGACCGCTGAAGAATTTAAAGCGCTTACTTACACCGTTGAAATGCCATTTAAAGATAATAATGACTTACCTGATCCAGATTACGGCTGGTCAGATCGTCGTTCATATCAATTTGGTCAAGATACCTTAGCAGCCATTGTTAATGTTGTAGACAACTTAAGATAAAACGCTTGTTTTAAAGGGTATCAATAATTTTGATGCCCTTTTTATTTTAGGCTAAACTGGCCGTATCAAAAAATAAAAATCATTTCCCACCATCACACTAAAACGTTTCAATACACCTTCTCGACAGATTTAATAACCTATAGTTTTAATCCATTT
This sequence comes from Pseudoalteromonas sp. S1609, assembly GCF_005887255.1. Lineage (GTDB taxonomy): Bacteria > Pseudomonadota > Gammaproteobacteria > Enterobacterales > Alteromonadaceae > Pseudoalteromonas. The sequence goes on from NZ_PNDJ01000063.1 coordinate 3,216, forward strand.
CCACTTAGTTAAACGTTGTCTTAGCAGGCTCAATATAAATAAACAATAAGTTGTTTTGAAAATTAACTGTTAACAAGGTTGAGTACTTAAGTTAATATCGATTGAACAATAAGAAAGACGATAAAGATTAACCCCTTATTTCGTAAAGCTTATGACAGGTATTCTGAGTAGCAGAGTATGGTAATTAATAATAATAAATATAACTGTGAGGATGTTCATGGAAGCTTTTGTAAGCGCCGTTAATAATGTTGTTTGGAGTAATGCACTCATCTATTTATGCCTAGGCGCAGGCTTATTTTACTCCGTACTAACTCGATTTGCTCAAGTTAGACATTTTAAAGAAATGTGTAAGCTACTATTTAGCCCTAATACCTCAGAAAAAGGGATTTCATCTTTTCAAGCTCTTGCTGTTTCATTGTCTGGCCGAGTAGGGGTTGGTAATATTGCCGGTGTTGCAGCCGCAATTGGTTTTGGTGGTCCAGGTGCTATTTTTTGGATGTGGGTTGTTGCTTTTTTAGGTGCAAGCACTGCATACGCAGAATCAACATTAGGTCAAATTTATAAATTAGAAGAAGACGGGCAATACCGCGGTGGCCCAGCGTATTATTTTGACCGTTGTTTAGGGCAAAAGTGGCTGGCTGTATTATTTGCTGTGTCGGCAATTATAGCCTGTGGGGTTTTCCTACCAGGGGTACAAGCAAACGCTGTAGGTAATGCATTCACTCAAGTATTTGGTGATGGCACTATGGTGTCTACAAGTTTTGGTGACGTAGGCAGCTTTAAACTGGTTGCGTTGGCTATTATTCTTATTGTTTTAGCGTTTATTATTTTTGGTGGTATAAAACGCATCGCTAACTTTACGCAAATTGTTGTGCCATTTATGGCGCTTGGTTACATCGTACTGGCCTTAATTGTGGTATTTATAAACTTAGACAAAATACCAGGTATTTTCTCGCTCATCATTGGTGATGCATTTACAGCTCAAGCAGGTTTTGGTGCCGCAATTGGCTGGGGTGTTAAGCGTGGAATATACTCAAATGAGGCGGGTCAAGGTACAGGCCCTCATGCTGCTGCGGCGGCAGAGGTTGATCACCCTGCACAGCAAGGTTTAGTGCAAGCTTTTTCTGTTTATGTTGATACACTTTTTGTATGTACAGCAACGGCATTAATGATTTTAATAACGCAGCAATACAACATTGTTGGTGAATTACCTGCGGGTCAATTCATTGTACAAAACGTTGATGCAGCAACTGAAGTGGGCTCAGCAGCGTTCACCCAAATGGCGTTGTTTAGTGTATTTGGTGGCTTTGGGGAAGCGTTTGTAGGCATCGCCTTATTTTTCTTTGCTTTTACTACCATACTGGCTTACTACTTCATTGCGGAGACGAATATTGCGTACCTAAACCGCTACTTTAAAGGAAGTATTCCGCTTGTAGCTGTAAAACTTGTCATTATGTTTATGGTAGCTTACGGCATGGTTAACAGCTCAGGTTATATATGGACTATTGGCGACATAGGCGTTGGCTTAATGGCGTGGATAAACATATTGGGCATATTAGCTATTTTCTTTGTCGCTAAACCGGCTTTAACATGTTTGAGTGATTATGAAGACCAGAAGAAAAAAGGTGGAGAAATTACGTTTGATCCCGTTAAATTAGGGATTAAAAATGCTACCTTCTGGGAAAAGCGTCTTGAAAAGCAATCAAAAGACGCTGAATAAACAGACCCTAATAACCTAATATGAACTATTGGGTTAAATTCAAAAAAGACAAAGAGCAATAAAACAAGTACAATGAAAAGCGCCGAAAGGCGCTTTTTTTATGCGTAGTATGGAGAGAGATGTATGGCGATTATTCGTTGCCCCAAATGTGCAAAATCAATTTCAGATAAACATCCGCAGTGTCCACATTGCCAAAGTAACGTTGCTGAATTAAATGCCGAACAAGTTCAACAACTTCAACGTGAGCAGCGAATTAAAAAGCAGCAAATGTTTATGAACCACTCCTTTTTAGCGCTGATCTTATTTTTAGGTGGCTTCTTTTGTTTGTACTTCCTACAACCTCAAGAAAAAACACTTCAGTGGTATGCGTATACCTCAGCTATAGGCATTGGCTGTATTTGGTACCTTATTAACCGTATTATTTTAGTGACTCTGAAAAAGAAAAAATGACATGAATATTGACAACTTAGTACAGAATATTACTCCAGAATTATTCGAGCGCCTACAATATGGTGCATCAACAGGAAAGTGGCCAGATGGCACACCTTTATCAGATGAACAAAAACAACAAACAGTCCAACTTGTGATGTTGTATCAAGCAAAAGTAGCACAATCAAACGAGCAGTTTACCATTGGTGCAGATGGAGAAATGATCCAAAAAACCAAAGCGCAACTACAAAAAGAATTTAAATCAGATAACGAAATAGCTAGGTTCAGTGAAAATGATCTTTAAACACCTTTTTACACCAAAATGGAAACACCCGAAGCAACAAGTTCGTTTAGATGCGATTGAAAAACTTGATGTAGCACGCGACGTAACAATTTTAAGCACCTTAGCGCTTGAAGACTCATCGGCTGAAATTCGTCGTAAAGCACTGCAAAAAGTAAACGATTTACCGCTTTGGTGGAAAGCTTACAAGCAAGATCAGGCATTAAAAGATGTGGCTGAGCAACAAATTTCGTCTGCTGTATTAAACAGTGAAAGTAGCTTATCGGCGCAGATTAAAAATGAGTATATTGAACGTTTTGCACCGGTTAAAACCCTTGAAAAACTGGCATTTGCAGAAAAAGAGTTACAAGTAAGAGTAAAGTTATTAAAACGCCTAGCAAACCCTAAACTGATTGAAAAAGCCTTTAAAGAAGCCAATGAAGAGCTGCAAAAGCAGTTAGTTGACTTAGTCATTACACAGCAGTTAACTAAAGCTTTGTTAAAGCATGCTCAAGGTGAAGCTAAAACGGCCCTTGAAAGCCATCTTGAAAACGAGCGTTTAGCGCTTGAAATGCCAGCGCAAGTTGAAAATGCTACCCGTGTTATTTTAGCCAAGCTTAATGCACTGCGTGATAAACACGACTACGCTATTGTTGACCCACAAGCCGCCGAACTTATGGCACAGTGGCAAGCACTAGAGTTAAAATGGCTAAGTGAAGAACATGTAAAAACCCTTGATGCTAAGTATATTTCAATTACCGATAAGCTTGATGCCCACATTGCCATACTAAAAGCGCAGCACGAAGTAGAGCAGCAACGTTTAGCTCAGCAACAGCGCCAAGTGTTAGCGTTAGCTACGTTAGAAGCATTAAGTGAAGAAATTGAGAATGCATTACAGTTAGGGTTAGAAACGCCAGAGCAAATTCAGCAAGACTGGCTTAATGCAAAAGTAGCGCAAGCGAAAGACACGCTAGATAAAACGGAACTGGTGGCTGATCAGCAATCAAAACAAGTGATTAATAAGCTTGAGCAATTATTCTCACAAGTTGCTAAGTTGCCTGAGCTAACTGCGGCGATTAAGGAATATAAAATTGCCTACAATGCGCTTAGTGAAATAAAACCTGCAGAGCAACTTAGCGATTACGATCAACAGTTAACAGCATTCAATAATACCTTTAAAACTGCACGCAGCCACTTAAATTTACTTAGCGCTGATTTACAAGCGTCATTCAAAACTCAGCTTAACAGCCATAAGAAGCAGTTTTTAGCCGCAATGAGCGAACTCACTAAGCCGCTAGAAAAAACTCAAAGTCAAGCTAAGCGAAAAGCGCGTGATGTTAAACGTTTAATTGAAGAAGGGCGTTTTAATGTTGCATTTGGTGTATTTAAAGGCTTCGAAGAGCTATTTAATGCCCTAACTGAGAAATACCAACAGCCGCTGGTTAACTTAAAAGCTGATCTAGAAGCGCAGCTAGCTGATGCTAAAGATTGGCAAAAGTATGCAGCGGCCCCTAAACGCACTGCACTTTTAGAAGAAGTAACACTGCTAATTGATGAGCCTTGTAACGATCCGCAACAGCGTGCTGACCAAGTTAAAGTATTGCGTAAGCGTTGGAATGAACTAGGTCGCCTTGATACAGAGCAAGAAAAGCAGCAAGGAAATGAGTTTGATGAAAAAATTGAGCTATTGTTCGCACCTTGTCGTAGTTATTTCGCAGAGCAAGAAATCCAGCGTGAAGCGGCTAAAGTAGAGCGTGAGCAACTAATAGCGCAAATGCATGCACTGCATTTACAAGCGACAGAGGATGCTGATTTAGATTGGAAACAATTTGAAAGCCACTACAACCGATTACAAAAAGCATGGCGTAGTGTAGGTAAAGTTGATCCTAAAACATACCGAATTTTAAACGAGCGTTATAAGGCAGAACAGCAGCTAGTTGTATCTTCACTTAATGCGTTTCATAAAGGCAATGCCGCACTTAAAAATGAGCTCGTTGAGCAAGCGCAACAGCTATCTCAAAGTGAAAACCTAGCAGAGGCGTGTCAGCAGCTAAAGCAGTTACAGCAACAATGGCAGAGTATAGGGTTTGCAGGCTTAAAAGCTGAGAATACACTATGGCAAAAATTCCGTGAGTTTAATGATGCAACATTCACTAAACGCAGCGAAGAGTTTGAGCAGCAAAAACGCGAGCAAGGTGAATCAGATAAGCTAGCAACAGCCGAACTAAATGAGCTCGAAGCGGTTTTAAATAGTGTTGAAGGTAAAGCCCAATTACTGGATCTGCAAACCAAAGTTAAAGGGTATATGCCATTTAAATCGTTAACGCCTAAAGTATCCGCTTTATTGTCAGCTATAGATGAAAAGCTAACCGGATTAGCCGCCAAAAACGAACAAGCTAACTTAAACGCATTATTTGTTGCGCTTGAGAATAATGAACCAGTGCCAAGTCAGTATACTGGTGCGGTAAAAACGTCATTAAGTATCGAGCAGTTGCTAACCCGTATGGAAATACTAGCCAACGTTAGTTCGCATGACTCAGCGCAAAGAATGGTTGAGCAAGTGGCAATGCTAGATGACAAGCACCGTGGAGACCACGCTGATTTAAACTATTATTTAAAGCGATTAATTGCACTCAGCGAAGGTTCAGTCACAACTGACACACTAACAAGGTTAAAAGTTATTTTTGCTGTAAACTAACTTTTATCAACTAAAATAAAAAAACCGCTATTAAAGCGGTTTTTTATTATGGCTACTTACTGCCAATACGATTAATAAATAGGGTTTTGTATGAAAATTTTTGTTTTTATTTCACTATTATTTTTAACTGCCTGTAACAGCACTCAGGGTATTTCGGTTTATTCATTTACAAATTCAGAGGTTGAGTCGTTACTAAATAAAGAGTTACCTAAATTAAGTGAAAAAGTTAGCCTGATGGGCTTACCTGTGCAGTTTGATGTAAATGATTTAAGCGTTAATATTGGTCCCGACAACAGTGATTATGTTTTATTAGGTGCTGATTCCAGCGCCGAGATTAATGCCTTTGCATTAAAGTATCCTGTGCGTTTAAAGTTACAAATACAAGGCACGCCTTTTTATGATAGCGAGAAAAAAGCCGTATTTTTACGTAATGTTAAGTTACGCGATTCAAGTATCGATGCTGGGGGGTTTAAAGGTAATTTAGAAGTGCTGGATAACGAAGCGATGGATGTCATGAATGCATTTTTAGCGGTTAACCCTGTTTATAAGTTAAATATGAACGACCCTAAAATGGCACTGTTAAGTAATTTACCCTTAGATTTAAAAGTAGTCGAAGGCGCGATTAAACTAGTACCTCGGTTATAATTTAGATCTAATAAGCGTAATAAAACGTATTAATTGACCTTATTATTAATAGATTAGGTTAATTATGGCTAATGAGCGATCCGTTCCCACCTCTCGACTTTCACGATTTGCAAAGTTAGGCTCATTAGCCACCGGCGTTGCCACAAATATGTTAGTGGGCGGTGCCAAAAGTGCGCTTAGTGGTAAAGGCTGGGATAATAAGAGCTTATTACTCCAGCCTAAAAATATTGAAAACTTAGCCACTCAGCTGTCGCATCTTCGCGGTGCGGCAATGAAGCTTGGGCAGTTACTTTCAATGGATGCTGGCGACTTATTAACTCCCGAGCTTGCGCAGTTACTGTCTTTGTTGCGTGCCGATGCCAACCCAATGCCACATAAGCAATTAGTGAGCGTGCTAAAAGAGCAATGGGGGGATGACTGGTTATCGCGTTTTTCTCATATTGAGTTGAGGCCTTTTGCAGCTGCATCAATTGGGCAGGTTCATTTAGCTTATATAGAAAATGGTGATCAATTAGCCGTTAAAATTCAATATCCAGGTATTGCTAAAAGTGTGGTAAGCGACGTAGATAATGTGATCACTTTACTTACTTTATCGCGATTATTACCTAAAGAATTGGATATAAAACCCTTAGTTGAAGAAGCGAAAGCGCAGTTACTAGCTGAGGCTGATTACACCCTAGAAGCACAGTATTTAGCACGCTATAAAAACCTGTTATCGACTAACCCTCACTTTAAAGTGCCTAGTGTGTATGTAGAGCACAGCACTGCGCAGCTGCTTACAATGGAGTATGTTGATGCTAAACCTATAGAAGGCATTTGTGATCTATCCGCTGCTGAGCGAAGTCATGTTGCGGAGCAACTAATTAATTTGTTCTTTAAAGAAATGTTTGAGTTTAAGTTAATTCAAACCGACCCCAACTTTGCTAATTTTCATTACCAACCAGAGTCACAAAAAATTGTGTTATTTGATTTTGGTGCCACCCGAGAAATTACAGCTACCCTCAGTGATGCCTATTTAGCCTTGTTTAAGGCCGGCAGTAATAATGATCGTGCAGGGGTGCTCAATGCTGCCACTGCAATTGGTTACTTTAAAGACGCTTTAAAAGATGACTATAAAGAAAGATTGATTGATTTATTTTTAATGGCTTGCGAGCCACTTCGCTATAATGGCGAGTTTGATTTTAAAAACAGTGAGCTTGCTGGCAATATCAAAGATGCCGGATTGCAGTTAAGCGCACAGTCGCAGCAGTGGCATACTCCCCCTGTAGACGCATTGTTTATTCATCGCAAATTAGCTGGCTTATATTTAATTGCAGCGCGTTTAGAAGCCAAAATAAATATTAAGTCGTTATTTAGCCATTATTAAGTGCTAAAGCAGGATAAAATTGGCATAATACTCGCGATATTTCGCGAGGTCGTATTATGATAAAAAACTTTTTAAACGATCCTACCTTATTGCTCAATGCGGTAGGTGAGGGTATATACGGATTTGATTTATCCGGCAATGCGGTATTTGTAAATCCAGCCGCAGAGCGAATGACTGGATGGACGGCCGATGAATTATTAGGCAAAAAAATACATCAATATCATCATCATAGCCATGCCGATGGCACTCCTTACCCTGCCGATGAGTGCCAAATTTATTGCACTATGTTTGATGGCAAACGCCGCGAAGTAAAAAACGAAGTATTTTGGCGTAAAGACGGCAGTGCCTTTGCCGTTGAGTACACTTCCACCCCCGTTTATAAAAATAATCAGCTTATTGGTGCTGTGGCAGTATTTCGCGATATATCAGCACAACAGCAAACGCAAACCCAGTTGCACGAAGCGTTAGCTCAAGTAAAGCATCTAAGCGAGCAGCTAAAAGATGAGAACGATTACCTTATTGCCGAGCTTAACGAGGATTGGCAAGATTCTGGGCTGGTTGGTCGCAGTGATGTATTTCAACGCATGTTAGATCAAATACAGTTAGTGAGTGAAACCGATAGCACCGTACTCATTCTTGGCGAAAATGGTACTGGCAAAGAGCTGGTGGCACGTAACTTACACCGTCTCAGTAAGCGCAACGAACAAGCATTCATAAAAGTAAATTGTGCGGCATTCACTCCAAGTTTATTAGAGTCAGAACTTTTTGGGCATGAAAGGGGCTCGTTTACTGGCGCTAACGAGCGTCGTAAAGGACGTTTTGAACTTGCCGATCACGGCACCTTATTTTTAGATGAAGTCGCAGAGCTGCCGTTAGAGTCCCAAAGTAAGCTATTAAGGGTATTACAAGAGCGTGAATTTGAACGCGTTGGCGGTAGTCAAACCATAAAGGTTGATATTCGTATAATTGCTGCAACCAACCGTAACCTGTGGGAAATGGTACAAGCAGGGCAGTTTAGAATGGACTTATATTACCGTTTAAATGTGTTTCCTATTCATGTGCCAGCACTTAAAGAACGAAAAGAAGACATTCCTTACTTGTGTCAAAACTTAATTGCACAAATAAACAAGCGCTTAGGTAAGCGATTGCAAGGGTTAAGTACAAAAGCGATCAGGCAATTACAAGCCTATGACTGGCCAGGTAACATTAGAGAGCTACAAAATGTACTCGAACGAGAAGCTATTTTATCTAAACACTCTACATTACAGTTAAGTCAGTCGCTCAAAGCGGGCGATGATAATGCCCTTAACCCAACGCTTACACTTGATGAAGCACAAAAACAGCATATTAGCAGCGTATTAGCACTGTGTAATTGGAAAATTGCAGGTGAACAAGGCGCGGCAAATAAGTTGGGCTTACCAGAGAGCACCTTACGCTCAAAAATGCAAAAATTAGGACTGCGTCGCCAGAATTAATTCGTGATATATCGCGATAGTCGCTAAATACCGCGATATTGTAGTTCGGTTTTATTTTTAAAATCATTTAATATCAATGTCTTAAGTTATCTTTCAGTGTGGTCTGAAAGTTGCAAATACTTGCTTAATACCCGTCACTATGAAGTAAGTAGCATGAAGTTTGATATTAAAGAAGAAGACATGATCATTAAGCCCTATAAAGAAGAGGGGCCAATTTATATACGCGAGCAAAAAGGTTTTTTTCAACGTATACGTCGCAATTTAGGCTGGTTGTTAATGTTGAGTTTTATTGCCATTCCATGGATTCAATATAACGGTCAGCAAGCGGTTTTATTGGATGTAGCCACCCAAAAATTTACTATTTTTGGCCTTACCTTGCTCCCTCAAGACTTTATGATTTTAGCTATGCTGTTTATGGTGGGAGCGTTTGCCCTATTTTTTGTTACCAACTGGCTTGGCAGAGTATGGTGTGGTTATACCTGCCCACAAACCATTTGGATGTTAATGTTTTCTTGGGTTGAGCAACGTATAGAGGGTACACGTAACCAGCGTATTAAGCTTGATAAAAGCCCTTGGGATATTACCAAATGGCGAAAAAAAATCACTAAGCACAGTGCTTGGCTGGTTATTTCGATACTCACGGCGACCTCATTTTTAGCGTATTTTATCCCCGCTAAAACCTTGTATCTCGAAATGTTAAATTTAGAGTGGTCTGGGATCACCAGTTTTTGGGTATTTTTATTTGCGTTTTGTACTTATGGAAATGCGGGCTTTTTACGTGAAAAGATGTGTACTGTGGCGTGTCCGTATTCGCGCTTTCAATCGGTTATGTTTGATAAAGATACGCTGGTGGTTACTTACGATAGCGAACGGGGTGAAAATCGCGGCCGACGTAAACGCAAAACTGATCCTAAAGCGCTTAATTTAGGTGATTGCGTAGACTGTAACTTATGTGTGGAAGTATGCCCTGCAGGGATTGATATTCGCAATGGCTTGCAATATGAATGTATTAACTGTGGTTTATGTATTGACGCTTGTGACGACACCATGGATAAGTTTGGCTACGAAAAAGGCTTAATTAAATACGCCAGTGAAAAGCAAATGGCAGGGCAAAAAACGAATCCATTTAGGCTTAAACTTGTAGGCTATGGGGCGTTAACTGCGCTATTAATTTTATCTATGCTTGCATGGATGTTACAACGTACCCCTATAGAAGCCTCAGTACTTAGAGATAGAAACGCATTGTACCGGGTAAATTACGAAGGCTTAGTTGAAAATCCTTACACGCTCACTATTATCAATAAAACTCAGCAACCGCTGCATTATTCAATTTCAATTAGCGGTTTAGAGGGGGCTACATTGCAAAGCCCAAATGCTATATTAGTAGAGCCTGGGCTGATGAAAAGTGTGCCGGTAACGGTGACTGCAGACGGCTACGATTTAGCACGCAAAGTGAGCAAGCTGAGTTTTGTGATTACTTCGCAAGAGGATCCTGCAATTACTATTACCAAAGACAGCCAGTTTTATAAAAATTAATAAAGTATGAGTCCTAGCCAGTTAACAACCTGACTCGGCTAGGGCTAGATGCTTAATTACAAATTTTTTGGCGCTTTGAAAATCATCAAACAAGCACTCTTGTAAATGAGCATCACGGCCAGAGCTGTGCATAATCCGCTGCAATTGTCTTATAGCAATAGGCGAGGTGAGGACAAACGCACTGATCAAACAGTTATTAATCCCCATTGTTTGGCTTACATCTATCATGTTTTTTTCAGCATCGGGGGTAGCAGCAATCACTTCTGGAGAGTGGCTAATATAACCCCAAGGCAAATGCTTAAACGGTTCAATGGTATTTAATAAAGCGGCTTTAAAATGATTTAATAACTGAGGGTTTAAGTTACCTTTAAACTGCCCAATAACTATATTACCTTCAACGCGCAAGCTATAACTGCCGTGGTTATTTTCAAATTTCAATAGCCGCTCCTTTTACTTATTATCTAGTGCATTGGTCACTTATTTATAATGTAGTCTAAGGCACCTGAAATTGCAGCAACTTGCGCTAATATACACTCTTCAGGGTTAGCCGTTGCACTGTCTGGATATACTTCAGTGGTGGTGACATACGCAGCTTCAGAAAATCCCATACATAAGCCTAAATCACGGGCCGCGTAATTAATTACCCCAAATTGCGCTTGTGGTACACCAATTAATTGCTGATTTTCATCGCTAGGTGCAATATGCGTTACTTTTTCAACATGTTCAATAATTGCTTTTTGAAAAGCAGGCTCTGGTTTGTTGCTATCAGCCACTAAATAAAAGCCATCAGGAATGTTCCAGTTGGTGTTTACTTTGCCTTCACGAGCCGCGAGTGCTGGTCTAAATTCACTGTTATCAGAATCTGTTGTTTCATGTAAATCGATATGCGCGATTAAATCAGTATTTAAAGATTGCACATAGTTCATTACTGCCGCTGATTCTTGTGCTGGACTGCCCTGATAAAAAGAGCGGTTAGGGTCTACCGCATCTGGGTTCCAACGATTAATCGTTTCATAACCCCATGGGCTAATACAGGGGGTAATTACAATATTAAAGTGCTCAGCGTACTTATTTGCCAATGTTTTAGCGAATCTTAAAGCGCCATGAACACCACTGGTCTCGTAGCCATGTACGCCGCCGGTAATTAAAACAGTGGCTTTGTTTGTATCAAAATTAGTGGTTTTTAACGCGTACAAAGGGTAGCTACCTGCGGCATAATTAAGCTCACCGTATTGCTGTACTTCTAGAGTGCTTTTAAGTTCATCAATTAATGTTACGACTTCTTGTTGATAGCTTCGCTTAATTTTTTGTGCCTCAAGCCATTGGATTTTATTATTGTTGTTCCACTTCTCACCAGGCGTACCAATTGGGTAACTACTGTTATTCATATTAAACCTTTACGTTGAATTATCTCTGCGGGCCATAGAGCACATAGACCATAATGACGAAAATAAAGCGTTAGCTTAACGCTGACTATAATAGCGCGCAAGTATATCCGCTGAGCTAAATATTACGACAATAGCACCTGAATAGGCTAATTTGAATTTAAAAAGCTCACAAGCCAGAGTAGGCTATTTAAAGTAATATAATATTTGAGTAAGGACGAATTATTAAAACGTTTTGACACATTGATTAACGTAGTGATAGGTTTGATTGTTGGTCAGTAATTCTTTTTGTTTGCTTGGTATAAAATGGGACAAATTATAATGAAATCAAAGCCTACACCTTTTAAGCTTTTTTTTTGCATTGTGTTTATTATTATTTTATTTCTTTTTTCAAACCATCTCTTTGCAAAAGAGCCTAGTCAAACTCTCGTGTTAGTGGGGGGGGCTCTTACAACATGTGCCAGTTTAAGCCCTAAAAACTGTGAAAAAAATACTCAAATTTCGGGTAAAACGCATAATGTATTTGCGCTCTCTCACACTAAAATTAGTCAAATAAAGCAACAGTGGCCTAGTAAAAATAGCCAAGCTAAAAACAATACTATTAAAAATTTAGCAACAATGCAGGCTAAGTCATCGCCCACATTATCGAAAAAAGAACTGTTATGGTTGTGGCGCGATATTGATAGCAAACAGCTCAATAGTTTATCGGATCAAGAATACAATTTTGTAATAGATATGCTTGAAGTAGCGCAAATCCAAAGCGACAACAAGCGACTAAAAGAGCAGGTAAATACTGCGCTTAATAGCGAATCGGCGGCGACAGAGATTTTGCAGTTTATATCGGGTAGTTTAAAAGTTAATGATACTAACCCGAGTATACTGGCCATTACCGCCTCAAGAAGAGATCCTTATGAATCTGCTGATTTTTATGAAGGATTACTAAGCTTCCCTAATGTAAATTCGCAATGGCTTGCATTAACCCCTGCGCTTGCTAAAGCAATAACCACCAACAAGTGTGATGATTTAACCACGCTTAGGCACTCCGAAATGGGACTATATCAACGCGAACATATTTACCCTGATCGCACACAAGCTGAATATCAATTGTGTAAAAAAGGCACCGACGCTTTAGTAGAGCTAATAAAAAACAGTACCGGTGTGATGTTTAATGGTGGCGATCAAAGCCTAACTCGAAAAGTATTATTTGATGAAAATAACCAGCCTTACCCTTGGACAAAAGCATTACAGTCTCGCCCTGTTATTGTTGGAACAAGTGCAGGTACCGCGGTGCAAAGTGGTGGGCAAGCCCACGCCGGGAATGTGGTGATGATCACCAATGGCACTAGCTTGTCGGCATTGAAAGAAGGCGCACAAGCCATTGATGCCCCAAGTGAACGCTCAAACAGCGATAGTTTAACTTACAACCGCTTTGGGGGTTTAGGCACATTTAGTTACGGTGTACTCGATACACACTTTAGCGAGCGAAACCGTACATTAAGACTAGGCACTTTGCTCGACGACTTAAGCGCAAACCAAGATCAGCCGACATTCGGTTTTGGTGTAGACGAAACCACCGCTCTAGTGGTGATTAAATCTGAAGCTGGCAATTTAATGACTGTAATTGGCAAAAATGGTGTAGTGATGGTTAAATCAACAGGGCAAGCTCAGGCTAAAACTAAAACCTATAGTTACTCTTATTGGCCTGTGGGCAGTGTGATTGATATTAAAAATAACGATTTTACCTTAAGTCAGCGCAGTATTAGCCAAGCATTGCCAGCAATTAAAATACCGCCTTTACCAGTTCAGCGTTTTGGCAGCATTTTAACGCAGGCCAAATTACGCTCTTTAACGCAAGCCATGTGCCTTAGCCAAGAACAAACGGCTGTTGGCCAGCAAGATGAGTTTATTATTAGCCTATCTACCACGCCTGAGTCGGCATATCACCGTATTAGTGCTGCGCAGTATGGCTGTGCGGTGAGTAATTTAGAAATTGCAGTGAGTACCTTTTAATTTAATGCCACGCAAGCTAATTTAATTAAACACGCTGCTTAGTTGATTTTAACTTTAGCGGCCATACTATATTTAAAGCGTGTTTATTAAATCACAACAAAAGGAAGGTTCATGAGTAAAGTAGCGGTTATTTATTTTTCGGGATATGGCCATACCAAAAAAGTGGCTGAATTTGTAGCTGATGGAGCAAACGCTCAGCTTATTGCAATCGATGAGAATGGCGACATAAAAGACACCGATTGGGATGCATTAAACAATGCAGATGCCATTATATTTGGCGCACCTACTTATATGGGCTCATATCCTTGGCAGTTTAAAAAGTTTGTTGATGCTACCTCTAAAGTTTGGTTTACCATGGGGTGGAAAGACAAAGTATTTGGCGGGTTTACCAATAGCGGCAGCCTAAATGGCGACAAACAAGTCACTCTAATTAGTATGCAAACGTTGGCTTCGCAACATGGTGGAATTTGGGTAAGTCTGGGGTTACCACCGGCCAATAAACTGGAATCAACTCGTCAAGACATCAATAACTTAGGCGGTTCAGTTGGCGTATTAGTGCAATCACCTACTGATGCAGATGAATCTGCTATTCCATCAGGCGATTTAGAAACGGCCCGTTTATACGGCGAACGTGTAGCTGATATAGCCAAACGCTTAAAGTAAAAGTCACTCGATAAAATAAGTTAAAAAAGCCACATTGTGTGGCTTTTTTAGTTTGATAATTCCAATTTTTGTTGTTTGTGCTCTAGCTGGTATAAGCTTGAATACTCACGTTTATGGACTTCAAATAAATACGCTCTTAGCTGCTCTTTACCATGGTGAATGTGTTTTATTTTAGCAGCTATGCCACACTTACTCTGCCTAACTGGTTCTATATCTAATGATATCGCCGCTTCGTTAGGTAAAATAAATTGCATATTTTGCAAATCATCAAGCTCACTATGTATTGATGTGGGTTTTAAAAATATCCCTGTGCTGGATATAGATTCAATGCAAAAGCCTTGGCTTTGGATATTTAATTCGCTCAACCGCCAGCTGCGCTGAATACCTTTAGTGTCAATTACTTCGGGGGCTTCTAATACAGTACTGAAATGGCCTAATTCATCGGTTTTAAATTGAAGTGGGAACCATAGTTGGTAGTGGGCTACTTCTGCTAATAAGGTTAATTTAGCTTGACCAAGTAAATGCGCAATACCATCTGGTATTGATGCTTGTACTGTTAACTTTGTTTCATTGATTAATGCACTACTTTGACTAGGTTCAAATAAGCCAGATAAAAAGTTAATTTCTTCGTCAGACAAATCCATGTATTTTCCTTAATACCTAAATTGTGGATTCTATTCCTCACAAGGTTACTGCCCAATGAATGAACAGTTTATTATTTTGTAAGCTCCGCATAGCGCGGCTAAATTTTTATACAATTAAAAATTTCAACCTTCCTGATTGAAATTTTAAGCTGTTGATTTTAATTTATTTTGTTTATTTATAAACTCAGTGAGTTAAATAATTGTATGCGTTTTTTAGTATTTTAACCTTATTATCACCAATAAGTTAAGTAATAAAGTGTACAAAATTAAAACGCTTCGCGATGTTTTTATATCAACAATGCGTAAATGAGACTTAGGTCTAGCTTACGAAGCATAAGGAAATACTTAGAATAGCGCCAAATAAAAATGGGGTTTAAGGGGTTCCAAATGCAATTAGAACGAATTCGTCGTAGCGACTTACACAACAAAGTAATGTCTGCAGAGCAGGCCAGTTTATTTATTAAAGACGGTATGACCGTGGGTATGAGTGGTTTTACTCGTGCCGGTGAAGCGAAAGCTGTACCACGTGCGCTTGCAGAGCGAGTGCGTGAAAACCCAATGAAAATTAACCTAATGACGGGCGCGTCATTAGGAAACGACTTAGATAAGCTACTAACTGAATCAGGTGCGTTAGCGCGTCGTATGCCATTTCAAGTAGACAGCACATTACGTAAAGCGATTAACAACGGTGAGGTCATGTTTATTGACCAGCATTTATCTGAAACCGTTGAACAGCTACGTAATCATCAGTTAACGATGCCTGATGTAGCGGTCATTGAAGCCGTTGCTATTACCGAAGAAGGCCACATAGTACCTACAACGTCAGTGGGCAATTCAGCCAGCTTTGCTATTTTTGCCAAACAGGTAATTGTAGAAATTAATATGTTACACCAGCCAGAGCTTGAAGGGCTGCACGACATTTATATTCCATCTTATCGTCCTACACGTACGCCAGTGCCGCTAGTGAAAGTAGATGACCGCATTGGTAGTACTGCAATTCCAATTGATCCGGCTAAAATTGTGGGTATTGTATTTACCAATCAAAGTGACTCATTTTCAACCGTTACCGACCCAGATGCAGATACAGCCTCTATTGCACGTCACTTAGTGAACTTTTTTAAAGAAGAAGTAGCACAAGAGCGTATGCCTGAAAACCTAGGCCCATTACAAGCCGGTATAGGTAACATTGCCAACGCAGTAATGATGGGTTTATTAGACTCTGATTTTAAAGACCTCACTATGTATTCAGAGGTACTACAAGATTCTACCTTTGATTTAATTGATGCGGGTAAACTTAATTTTGCATCAGGGTGTTCAATTATTTTATCAGAGCGTTGTAACTCACAAGTATTTAATAACCTTGAAAAGTATCGTGATAAGCTAATACTTCGTCCACAAGAAATGTCGAACCACCCTGAAATTGTGCGTCGTTTAGGTATTATTGCGATTAACACCGCACTTGAGTTTGATATATATGGCAACGTTAACTCAACCCATGTGTGTGGTACTAAAATGATGAACGGTATTGGTGGTTCAGGCGACTTTGCACGTAATGCGCATGTATCGGTGTTTGTAACTAAATCAATTGCCAAAGGTGGCGCTATTTCAAGTGTTGTGCCTATGGTAAGCCATGTTGATCATACCGAGCACGATGTTGATATTTTAGTAACCGAGCAAGGCCTTGCTGATTTACGTGGTTTAGCACCACGCGAACGTGCAATTGAAGTCATTAAGCACTGTGTACACCCAGATTATCGCAACGCCATGCTTGACTACTACGAGCGTGCATGTGTTCGTGGCGGTCATACGCCTCATATTTTAGAAGAGGCATTCAGCTGGCATACCCGCCTTGAGCAACAAGGCACAATGAAGCAAAGCTAATACATAAAACCCCGCATCTGCGGGGTTTTTATTTTGTAATTAGTCTAAAATATTAGACTCAGACCAAACCCTAAGATCGTGAAGAATTCCTAGTGCAGAGCGCCCAAACTCAGTGAGCTCGTAGGTGACAGCAATAGGTCTAGTGCTGATCACCGTCCTTAAAACCATCTTATTGGCCTCTAACTCTTTTAAACGTTGATCTATCATTTTTTTGCTCGCTCCACCTAACATTCGAGTTAGATCATTAAAGCGAACAGGTTCATCTTTTAAGTGATAAATAATAGAACTTGTCCACTTCCCGCCAATTAAGCGCATTCCTTTTTCAATAGCACAAGGTTCTAAGCAGACATTTAAAACTTTTTTTCTTCCCTTACTATCTGTTTCTATAGAGCTTTCCAAAATTTAACCTCTAAAATAGGGTGGTTACTAAAAGTATACTAATTGAATCTATTCTTCAGGTAACTATTATATACCACATTAAAGTAAAGACCAATTTTCGTACTATTTTGGAGAGATCACATGAGCAAGGTACTCATTATAAATGCACACCAATATTATCCTTTTTCAGAGGGCAAATTAAATGCCACCCTAGTTGATGTAGCATCATCGATACTGATAGAAAAAGGCCATGAAGTTAAAACCGTAACTATGACAGATAGTATTGATGTAGAGGCACAATTAGCACTTCATCAATGGGCTGACGTTGTCTTACTGCAATCACCTATTAACTGGATGGGCGTGGCATTTTCGTTTAAAAGATATATGGACGAGGTGTATACAGCCGGTATGGGTGGCGCCATGTGTAATGGCGATGGTCGTCACCAGGACGACCCAAAAAGCGGTTATGGCACAGGTGGCACACTTAAAGATACTAAATATATGATGTCACTCACATTTAACGCACCAGAGGATTCATTTAACAATTCAGAAGAATTTTTTAATGGTAAAAGTGTTGACGACTTAATGTTCCCAATGCATATGAACTTTAAGTTTTTTGGTATGACAGCAATGCCTACCATTGCTTGTTTTGATGTTATGAAAAACGCCGATATAGATACTGACTTAGCGCGCTTTAAAGCACATATAAGTACACACTTTTGAGAGGAAACACAATGACTAATGCATCACAGTATACAAATAAACTTCTTCCGGGGAGTCGTTTCCCAAAGATTAATTGCCCTGTACTAAATAGTAACGAAGTAGAGTTAGGGCGTGTCCAGCAAGACGCTGCTTGGCAAATGGTGGTTGTGTATCGTGGCCAGCATTGTCCTATGTGTACGCAGTATCTAAATCAGTTAGAAGAAATTAAACAGTCATTACAAGACATTGGAGTTTCTTTAATTGCTGTATCGGCCGACAGCGAAGCGCAGTTGTTAACACATAAAGAGAAGTTATCAGTGAGTTACCCCATTGCGTTTGAATTAAAGCCTGAACAAATGAATGCGTTAGGGCTGTATGTTTCTCAACCTCGCAACGCTCAAGAAACAGACCATTTATTTGCTGAGCCTGCTGTGTATGTAGTGAATGAACACGGTACAGTACAAGTTGTTGATATCTCAAATAATCCATTTGTAAGACCAGATCTGTCTACTTTATTGCGAGGTATAACTTGGATTAAAAACCCTGATAATAATTACCCTATTCGTGGAATGCATAAAGGTTAATGTTTGATGGTTTAAGTTTGCCATTATGATCTGTAAAATAACTGCATATTATTTACAGACTCGCTATGGCGAGCAACACAGAGTAACCATAATGGAAAACAAACTAACTGCAATCGATACACTCGCTGAACTTGAAAGTTTTTTACTGCAAGTTGAAAACGGCGGCCTAGGTTTAACCGGCGTAGCAGGCGTGGGTATGGCAACCAATAATGCCGATGGCAGCCGTTTTGTAGCCGTGTTTGATGACAAGCAACAACTTTTATTAGCACGCGAAATTACCGAAGAGATTTTCCAAAGCGGCCAAGACATGGTGCGCAACGGCGTAGGGCGTAAGCATTAATTCCTTGCTACTAATCTAAAAAGCGCCAAATGGCGCTTTTTTTGTGGTTTATTTTAAACAGTTGTTAAATATAAAATAAATTTATACTAACGGTGCTCTTTGTAATGGTTTTACTATATAGAAACAAATAATCGATAAGGTGAGATTATGATGATTCAACCGTTATTAGGTGTTAGTTAGTATGGACTTTATTGCTATCGGACTTTTCTTTTTAGTTCTTCTAATCGCTTTATCTATTGTTTGGAGCACGCTAAAAACGGGAATTTCACCGATGATGAGCTCAAGCAAAGCGCGCCAAACTATGCTTAATGCAATAAGCATGGATGAAAAAGGCGCATTAATTGATTTGGGTTCAGGTTGGGGGACGCTCGTTATAGCGGTTGCTAAAAATTATCCTAATAAACATGTTATTGGCTATGAGTTATCCTGGTTTCCTTGGATGGTTTCAGTGCTTTTTAAATATAGTTTGGGTTTAGGTAATCTTACCCTCTATCGTAAAGACTTCAAAAATGCCGATCTTAGTTCTGCGTCTACTTTGGTATGTTACTTGTTTCCTGGTGGTATGGTAGCGCTTGAAGATAAGTTAAAGCATGAAAAAGTTAATAATAAAATCACTATTGTGAGTAATACCTTCGCTTTACCTTCATGTAAACCAACTAACGTTATCAAGCTTAAAGATTTTTACCAAACGCCTATTTATGTATACCACTGGCAATCCAAATAGAGGGATATTATTTGGATTCAGTGCTTAGTTGATGTCATATTTTTTATCCATAAGTTCATGTTATCTGCAGACATTGGTTTGGCAATATAATAGCCTTGCCCATGATAGCAACCCATATCTATAAGTACTTTTTCGAGCTCTTGCGACTCGATCCCCTCTGCTATTAGGTTAAACCCAAATGCTTTACTTAGCGCCACGATACAGGTAACGATGGACTTGTCTTCATGGTCTGATAGGAGCCTTTTAACAAAGCTTTGATCTATTTTTAATGTATCTAAAGGTAATTTTTTTAAGTAACTCAAAGAGGCGTAACCTGTACCAAAGTCGTCTAACGCAATACTTACCCCTAAATTTCGACAGCCATTGAGAACGTCGACTGCCTGTTCAACGTTTCCAATGGTGGTGCTCTCTAAAATTTCTAATTCGAGGGTTTTTGGTTTTATATTATTAGTGCTGATGAGTAACTCTCTGAGGTTTTCAACAAAGCCCTCACTAAGTAAATGAGCTGGAGAGATGTTTACACTCATAGAAAGATGATTTCTAGTCCAAATTTTATGTTGTTTTAAGGCTTCAGCAAGTACCCATTCACCAATTAATATACCAATGTGTGGGTGCTCTAATGCCTCTGAAAAGTGACCAGGGTAAAGTAAACCCAAAGTAGGGTGATTCCAGCGTATTAAGGCTTCAACGCCAATCAACTGGTGATCCATTAAATTTACCTTTGGTTGATAATGTAGAATAAACTCTTTACGAGCAATGCCTTTTTCAGCAGCCAATAACAAATCATGTCTTGCATGCCTTAGGCTTTCTTCCTCTGGATCAAAAAACAGAATCCGGTTTGTTCCTGATCTTTTTGCTTGGTACATAGTTTGATCGGCTCTTCGTAAAATGTCATCACAAGTTAAGCCATCATCACTGGGAAGTGCAACGCCGATGCTGACTGAAATTTGAACGGAGCACGAAAACTCTGCTAATTTTATCGGATCATTTACCTCAATCAGCACGTCTTGTAACAGAATCTCATATTCTTGTATTGTGTGCGCAGCCCCTCTTAATAAAAGGATAAACTCATCTCCACCAATACGCGCTAGTGTATCTTCCTTGCGTAATGTGTTTTGTAGCCTTTGGGCAATGGTTTTCAACACGAAATCTCCGATTTCGTGACCGTATTTGTCATTAATAGGTTTAAAGTTATCTAAATCTAAATAGGCAACGGCGAGCTTTTGCTGAGATGTAATAGCTTGTTGAAGTTGATCAATTAAAATAGGGCGGCTTGCTAGGCCTGTTAGGCTATCGTAATGTGCCATGTCATGAAGTTTTTTCTCTGAGCTTGCGCGTTGAATAGAGCTAGATATAGAGTGTATCAACTGAGCGCTTTTTAATTGGTTTTTAAGTAAATAATCGCTTGCTCCTAGCCGCATAGCTTCTGCTGCTATTTGTTCATCTCCCAATCCCGTGATCATAATCACAGCGCAATGATTATTTACAGACTTTCTAATATTATCTAGCAGGGTAAGCCCGGAGCCGATACCTAATCGATAATCAACTATGACGCAATCAAACTCCCCATGTTCAAGATAAGACATCGAGCTTTCAATAGAGGATGCTTCTGAAATTTTCGCCTGTATGTTAGAGCGAGATATCATACGACGTATATGTTCTCTATCAACCGCATCGTCATCAACAATGAGTAGGTTAATAGTGTCGCAGCTTTCAAAATCATCTATTGAAGTTCTCATATCCATATCTCTTGCAAAATAGCTTATTCAAGCTCAATGGCATGTATATAAGCATCCATAAGTATCGCTAATTTGGCAAACTGCGGGCCAATTGCATGTTTAACCATATAACCTGCTACGTTGTTATGATACGCGCGAGTACGATCGTTATCCTCATTGGAGGTCGTTAGTATAAATACAACGGTATTGTTTAAGTTTTTATCTTTACGAATATGGTCTAAAAATTCAAACCCATTCATCACTGGCATATTTAAATCAAGTAATACCAAGTAAGGCTCCGATATTTCTTTTTGTTGCGCTTTTTCTCGTAACGCATCTAGCGCAAGTTTTCCGTTTTGTTTCCAAATTATTTTAATTTTAGGATCAACTTTTTTTAAGCTTCTTGTAACGGCTTCCGCGGCAACATCGTCGTCCTCAACAAGCAGTATAGATAGATTTTTGATCATAAATTCTCTTTCCTAGCAAAGCGTGGCCACCAAACATGAAATGTTGACCCTTTGTGCGGTTCATTTGAACTAACTGAAATGCGCCCACCATGGGCTTGTGCAAGGCGCCGACTAATAGACAGCCCTATACCTGAAACCGACTTATCATCGGAAGTTGTTTGAAACAAACTAAAAATACGCTCGTAAGCCTCTGGTGGTATACCGGGTCCATCATCAGTCACAGTGATATGGCAAAGCGTATTTTCTGCTACACAACTAATCTCTATAGTTCCTTCTTTACTGTCATGGTGTTTAATAGCGTTACTTAATAAATTACGGACCACGGTTTCAAGTGGCGTCCATGCAGTCACGATGGTATTTAATTGAATGTCTTTATGAATCTTCATTCCAACTGGTAAATCTAACAGTTCGGTAACGTTATAAATTAATTTATGCATATCGATTACTTGAGTATCTAGGCTGGCTTTACCAGCTCTTGCATAGGCCAATAAATTATCTATTAACGTCTCCATTTTGTGAATACGATCATCAATACGCGTTAAGTTATATTCGACTTCAGGCGTGGTAGTGCCCAAATCTTCTTTTACCCATTCAATTAAGTTTGAAATGCCTCGCAATGGAGAGCGTAAATCATGAGAGGCCACATAGGTAAATTCTTTCAGGCTAGTGTTATTTTCTTTTAGCTCGGTTTCCATTCGTTTTCGTTCTGTTATATCTAACAAGGACACAAATACCATGTCTTCGTCATTGGTGTTTATAAAAGGACTCAGGCCCACTTCAACTGGGAATTCTTTTCCATCTTTGTGTAAGGCGGTTAAATCTCTGCCTACTCCCATACTTCTGACACTGGGTTCACGATGAAATGAATGGCGAAGTGCTGAATGGTGCCCTTGATAGCGCTGCGGTAATAGCATTTCCATTTTTTTATCGAGTAATTCTATTTCACTGTAGCCAAAAGATTTACATAACGATTGATTAACCGCTTGAATAATGCCCGCTTGGTCTACTATTAACACACCATGTGGTGCAGCCTGAATAGAGCGTTGAAACATATTGTTAGCGCGCAGCCTTTGCGATATATCAACCAGTGTGGCTAAAACTAACTCTTGTTGTCCGTGTATTGGGTTTAAGCCTATTTCGATTGGGATTTGCTTACCATTTTTTTGACTCGCAAATAACTCACGACCTTCACCCATTAAGCGTTTTCGAGGGTTAACAAAAAACTGACTCATCAAATGGGTATGGTTCGCTTTAAATTGCGCTGGAAGTAAACTATCTATGTTCATTCCTATGAGTTCTGAATCCTCATACCCCAGTATTTCAGATAGTTGACTATTGGCAAAAAGGATCTGAGCATCAGTATTAACTATCATTGCCCCCATGGGTAAACAATTAACTAGCTGAGTTAAAAATGCTTCATCCATATTTACATTTACACTTGGCGAATTAGATTTTTTATTTACTTTTTTAAGGTCCATCAAGCATCCCGCAAGTAAATGTAGTTCCTATTATATAGTAATAGTCGAACAAGTAATGAACAGCAAATTTAGAGGAAGATCATGTTATTTAGATGCTCATTTTAATAGTTTCTTCTTATATTTTACCGAGTCAATATGGTTGAAAAAGGTGCATTGATTTATTTAGGTTTGGAGGGGGGAATGTTGGTTGTAGTGCTTATTAAATATAGTTAGTGTTTAAATAATCTTACTCTCTATTGCAAAGACTTCAAAAATGCTGCTCTGAGTACTGTGTCTACGCTAGTGTGTTACTTGTTTCCAAGCGCTATGGTAGCGCTTGAAGAAAAGTTAAAACAAAACGTGCTTAAAAACATCACCATTGTGAGTAACACTTTAGCTTTGCTTTCATATAAACCAACTAAAGTGATCAAGCTTAAAGGGTTCTACCAAAAACCTATTTATGTGTACCACTGGCAACCAAAATAAACTGTGGCCTTGTGAAGTGTTTATAACGATGGTAATAGCTTTGTCGCGATGTTTAATCACAACCTGAAACACTTATTGGCGCAATAAACTACTGTAGTGGTTTTTAAAAGTGTTATTTTATTTTAGTTTGGAAGATAGTTAAGAGCGATGACTGATCAGTTATGGATTGTGATGTCTGAAGTCAAGATTTGACCCTCTTCGCTTTTTCATATGGGTGACTGGTGCATATTCACACCAGTCGACGTCATTACTGGGTGCGTAGTCATATTTAAAGTGAGTTTAAATGATAAGAACACTTGGTTTTTGAATAAAAAGATCAAGAAAACACAGCTGCCTACTTGACCGGAACTTTCTAATGGGTGACCCTTTTGCTGTTCGTATGCATCGAGGAAGTGTAAAGGATACTATTTAAGGAAGCCTTATGTTGTTTAAAGTAAACGTTTTAAAAGAAAGCACTGATAGTTTGCAAACTGTGGAATTAGAAGAATTTTTTGGTGGCTGGGGCATTGGTGGAACTGGTTCTATATGGGATAATAAAGATGCAAGCCCTGAAGGTGATGTGTTATTTGATATGCTACGCAGTCAATTTTTTATAGGTATACCAGAGCAAGCTCCTGATGTTTTATCCGATATTTGGAAATCTATTGACTTAGGCCAGATAGAATACGAAGAGGCTCAAAATCGTTTAACTCAACTGTTTAATTGGATTAACGATTGCCATATATCAAAACCAAGGTGGGATGATTAACTTGCACCTCTCCCAATCCTGATATACTATTTTCCATGTTGAAGAAATCCGCTTAGTTTATGACTTGGCGGATTTTTGTTTTATAAGGATGTTGCATGACCCCTCAAGCAGATAGTAGTACTTTAGATCTTTTCCGAGAGCGACTAGCTAGCCCGTTCATCTTTACTTTTTTTTGGGTATCCTGTACGTATAATTGGAAACTTATTTATTGGTTCTTATATGAGCCTTTAAAACCAAGTATGAAACTTATACAACTTCCTTTTGACTGGTTTTATTTAGAGCCGCTTGGTTTGACGTTTTTAATCATTACAGTTGTACCTTGGGTTAATAACTTAGTTGAGTTGTTAAAGCGTTATGCTGGTAATTGTTTTAATGAATATCTACATAAGCGCGGCTGGAAAGAAGTAGTCTCTAATGATGAACATTTGAAGGTGCTTGATGAGTTATCTATTTCAAAATCAAGGGCTCATGACTTAACAAATAAATATGATGAGTTGTTAATAAGAGAAAAGAGGGTAAAAGAAAGCTTGATTAAAGAGCGTGAAGAAATTTCAAAATTGCTGAATGATATAGCCTCTGAAAAATTACAGACTAGTTTTTATAAAGCAGGACAAAATGAAATAAAAGAAAAACTGCTTGAAGCTGATAAACTTTATCTCAATGCTCATAATAAAACTATAGAATTAACAAAAGAGCTTGAGAAAAATAGAAATGCATACCGAAAGCTTGTATTCGATAATGAATCACTTAATGGAAAGATGGATTTAATTAAATCTGAAACATGTAAGCTTAATAACGTATTTAAGCTTAATTCACTAAGCAATATAACTACACCAACAAAGAATGAATTGATACTAGCAATACAAAGCTTAAGAAATATTGACAAAATATTGAAAGAGTAGTTTATTTAAATAGTTTGTAACCCGCACCCTGCGGGGGGGTCTATGCGTGTAAGAAAGCTCCAAAATGAAACTTCTTCTCAAACGCTTTCTAACTCCCGCCGGTATCTATGGAACATTCGGTGAGCTGTATGTATAACATACGTTATTTTGTTACACCGTTGAGCTTGAGTTGAAGAAAAACATAGGGGTAAATCTTGACTTCAGACATTACGGCTATTTAGCATCTACTCATAGCTGCATATCAATGACCTCAAACCAATACATCAATAATTAAAGCAGTTAAGTGCTTCTTTATTATTTGAAAAGTATTTAACTGTGGCGTCACATAATCTCAATACCATGGAAATCAAAAAGCAGAAAAACAGTCAATAAATTAGTCGGTGCGATAAATGTGCGATATTTTTTATTATTAAATTAGGTAGTACGAAAGGAAAGCAGTTTTTATTGAATAATATAGAATTATGAAAGGATTTAAATGGTCGGTATGGAGAGATTCGAACTCTCGACCCCTGCCACCCCATGACAGTGCGCTACCAAGCTGCGCCACATACCGACTTCGATAGCAATAGTACGTGTATTTATAAAAAAATCAATAAGCTTTTGTTTGTTTGGATGTTTATTGCGCAAGCGCTTAGTTTTAAGGACTTGCGCGGAGTGTTTTACACGGCCTTAGTCTTTATTTAACCACTGGTTGATCGTGTTATACATTTCATCTCGTAGTATTGGTTGTGCAGTTTTGTTAGGGTGTAAGTTATCGTTTTGCATTAGCTCGTTTTTTCCTGCTACTTTAAGTATAAAAAACGGCATTAAATGCGAGTTAGTGGCTTCACTAACACTGGTAAAGCTATCGGTGAACATTTTACTGTAACGTGGGCCATAGTTAGGTGGAATATATATTTCCATAAGTGCGGTTTGTGCATCTGCAGCTTGGCTTTTTTCAATTAAAGCGGTTAAGTTAGTTTGCATTTTAGTGATTGGAAAACCGCGCAGGCCGTCATTAGCACCGAGCTCAATAAGTACGTGAGTGGGTTGATATTGCTCAAGTAGCGCGTCTAATCGGCGCAATGCACCGCCGGTGGTTTCGCCGCTAATACTGGCATTTACTAAGTTGATAGGGCGTTGCTCGGCATCGTATTTATCTTGTAACAATTGCACCCAGCCTTGTTCTTGTTTTAAGCCATAGGCTGCGCTTAAACTGTCACCAAGTATTAAAATCGTGTTGTTAGCTGCCGCGTGTAGTGGGTTAATAACTAAAAATAAAATGAATACACAACGTAGGATTGAATGAGTCATATGTCAGCGCTTTCTCAATTAAATATAATTCAAGTAAATGGTTTGTCTAAAGTGGTTTCCACCTTTGAAGGTGAGTTGTCCATCCTCAGCGACATCAGCTTTAATGTCAAGCATGGCGAGTCTGTTGCCGTAGTGGGCACGTCGGGCTCTGGTAAATCTACATTATTGAGCTTGCTAGCAGGGCTTGATACCGCCAGCAGTGGCGAGGTAATGTTAGATGGTGAGCCTTTGCACAAGTTAGATGAAGAAGCGCGTGCAGCACTGAGAGCCGCTAAAGTCGGTTTTGTATTTCAGTCTTTTATGTTGGTGCAAAGTTTAACCGCACTTGAGAATGTGATGCTGCCTGCTGAGCTTGCAGGCGAACACGACGCTAAAGAGCAGGCGCTCGCGTTACTTGAAAAAGTTGGCTTGAGCCATCGTATTGATCATTACCCGTCGCAGTTATCTGGTGGTGAGCAACAACGAGTTGCGATTGCTCGTGCATTTGTGGGTTCGCCTAAAATACTGTTTGCCGACGAGCCATCAGCTAACCTAGATAGCAAAAATGGCCATATGATTGAGTCATTATTATTTGATTTAAATAAGCAAAATGGCACAACGCTTATTTTAGTTACCCATGATGAAGCACTGGCGCAAAAGTGTGAACGTATTATTCAGATTGAAGCCGGTGAGCTGGTTCACAATTCAACTGAGGAAATGGCAAATGTGGGCTAAATTAGCACTTAAACTATTTTCTCGAGAGTTTCGCCGTGGTGAACTAACCGTGATAAGTGCTGCCATCGCTTTAGCGGTATTAACCGTGCTTACTTTATCTATGGTGACCGAGCGAATTGCACAAAGTATTGCCCAAAAAAGCAGTGCCTTTATTGCCGCTGATAGGGTATTGGCCAGCAACCATGCTATAGATACCGCTTATATTACTCAAGCCAAACAGCAAAACCTCAAAACAGCGCAAATGGTGTATTTTGACACTATGCTGTTTGCAAACGATGAAATGCAATTTAGCTCAGTAAAAGCTGCGTCAAACAGTTACCCGCTTAAAGGCCAGTTAAAGGTTAAGTCGGGCTTAAACGCCGAAACAGAAGTTGCCCCGGGTGCACCAACCCCCGGTAACGTGTGGTTAAGTGAATCGGTTTTTTATAGTTTAAATATAAACGTAGGCGACCAAGTTGAGCTAGGTGCCGCGTTATTCAATGTGGAAAAGGTGATTGTTGAAGAACCCGATGCGCCGTTTAATGTGTTCTCTAGCAGCCGCAGGGTACTTATTAATATTGACGACGTACCAAAAACTGAAGTAATACAGCCCGGTAGCCGTGTATTTTACCGCCAGTTGTATGCAGGTGATGAAAGCGACATAAATAGTTTTTACGATTGGCTAAAACCGCAACTTAAAGAAAACCAAAATTGGTATGGTGTTAAAGACCGTCAATCGCCTATTTCAAATAGCTTAAATAGAGCTGAAAGCTTTTTGTTATTAGCCGGTTTGCTAGGGATTATTTTAGCCGCGGTTGCTATTGCAGTATCGGCTAAGCGCTATTGTGAGCGTCAATACGACCCTGTCGCGATGATGAAAACCTTAGGTGGCAGCCGCGAGATGATCCGCAAAATCTACCTTATGCACTTATTATTAGTGTGTACCATGGCGGTGGTTGTTGGCCTAGCTATTGGCTATGGCTTGCAAGAGGTGGCTACCGGTTATTTAGCTAAAAGTATGGGCACCGAACTGCCCATGGCTGGTTTTAAACCTTGGCTGGTGGCGATTAGCACCGGAGTAATTTGTGCAGTTATGTTCTCTATTAAGCCACTTTTAGATTTATTTGATATTCCACCGCTTAGAGTACTTCGACGTAATTTAGGCGATCGACTAGCGGTAAGTAAAATTCATTTAGGGCTGAGCGCACTCACCGTGTTTTTATTAATGTGGTTATTTAGCAATAACATTAAAATTACGCTTATTTTGTTTGTCTCAACGCTTGTGCTTATTTTGGTGTTATTTTTAATCTCTAAGTTAATATTTGGCGGTGGCCGCAAGCTTGGCTTAAAGCCGGGTAACAGCTGGTCTTTGGCTATTGCGTCTATTCAAAAGCGCGCCAATGTTAATGCAGTGCAGTTAATTAGC
The DNA here is from genome assembly GCF_005887255.1 of Pseudoalteromonas sp. S1609. Lineage (GTDB taxonomy): Bacteria > Pseudomonadota > Gammaproteobacteria > Enterobacterales > Alteromonadaceae > Pseudoalteromonas. The sequence goes on from NZ_PNDJ01000063.1 coordinate 31,866, forward strand.
TTTTCGTTAGCGATTAAATTACTGTTATTTTTAATTGTGCTTAAAAACGATATTATTTCTGATTGGCAGTCACAATTACCAAGCGATGCACCTAATGCCTTTTTAGTTAATATTACGCAAAATGAGTTGGACCCGGTAAACGAATACTTGGCGCAAAAGGGTATTCAAGTGTCGGAGTTTTACCCAACTATTCGTGGTCGCGTAAATGCCGTCAACGGTGAAGCGGTTGCGCGTGAAGTGTCACTGCAAGATAACGAGAAAAAAGACGAAGAAGCCCGCTCAGGCATTGGGCGCGAGCTCAATTTAACCTGGCTTGAAGAAGTCCCTTCGCAAAATGACATTATCGATGGCCAGTGGTTTGGCGATGACGCCGTTGCCGAGGCCTCACTGGAAGAGTCGATGATGCAGCGCCTCGATGTTAAATTAGGCGATACTCTTACTTTTTTAATCGGTGCGCAGTCGTTCGACGCTAAAATAACCAGTGTGCGAAAAGTAAATTGGGCCACACTCAAGCCTAACTTTTTTATTATTTTAAGCCCAGATGTACTTAGCGACTTTCCGGCAACCTATATTTCATCGGTACGCATCGAACCTGAGCAAAAGCGCGACTTTAGCCAGTTATTACGTACATACCCCACTATTACAGCAATTGATGTAGATAACTTTGTTAAGCAAATACAATCGACTATTGAACAAGTGTCGTTAGCTATTGGTTTTGTACTCGCTATTGTGGTGCTATGTGGTGCACTGGTACTAATATCGCAGGTGCAAGCAAGCTTAGGTGAGCGGATGCAAGAAATTGTGATATTACGTACGCTAGGCGCTAAAGGTAGATTAATAAAAAACGCTACTTTGTATGAGTTTTTATTGCTTGGCGGTTTAGCCGGACTGGTCGCTGCATTTTTCAGTGATATTGCACTGTTAATAGTGCAGCAGCAAATGTTTGATTTGGCTGGTAAGCTGCATCCAAATATTTGGATTATTGGCCCCGTTGCTGGTGGCGTGTTTGTAGCAGGGTTAGGCTATTTTATGATTGCTCGTACGCTCAAACAAAACACCCAAGGCTTAGTGCGCGCATTGGCGTAAACTTTTTGGCCAAATAGCGTTTAAATGCCTACTTTTTAAGTAGGCATTTTTGTTTTGGCTTGGTACTGGTAATTTATACAGTGCTCTGGCATTATTAGCATTATTAATAAATAACAATAATGAGAGTGCTGTTTGGCCATTATTTTAGGGATCGATCCGGGCTCGCGTTTAACGGGTTACGGTGTGGTTGCGCACCAAGGTGCTAAGTTTACATACTTGGGCAGTGGCTGTATTAAATTAGCCGATCATGACTTTCCCACCCGACTTAAAATGATATACCAAGGTATTACGCAGCTTATAGAGCAGTTTTCGCCTGAAACCTTTGCCATAGAAAAAGTATTTATGGCACATAACCCCGATTCTGCTTTAAAGCTTGGGCAAGCCCGTGGTGCTGCCATTGTGGGGGCCTCTATGGCCGACTTACCGGTGTTTGAATACTCTGCACGGCAAATAAAGCAAGCCGTGGTGGGTAACGGTGGAGCAGATAAATCGCAAGTACAACATATGGTTAAAAATATACTTAAACTGCCAGGTACGCCGCAAGCCGATGCAGCAGATGCACTCGCGATTGCAATTTGCCATGCTCACTCTGAACAAAATTTAATAAAACTAGCGGGTAGCGCAAGCAAAACCGTTAGAGGACGTCTAAGGAAATAACAATGATAGGTCGCTTAAACGGCGTGTTAGTTGAAAAACAGCCCCCAGAAATATTATTAGAAGTGAGTGGCGTTGGCTACGAAGTACAAATGCCAATGACCTGTTTTTATGATTTACCCAAAGTGGGCGACAACGCCATTGTGTACACTCACTTTGTAGTACGCGAAGACGCACAGTTATTGTTTGGCTTTAATAATAAAACCGAACGAGCCTTATTTCGAGAGCTGTTAAAAGCCAATGGCGTAGGACCTAAATTGGGTTTAGCTATTTTGTCGGGTATGTCGGCGCAGCAGTTTGTAAGTTGTGTAAATAATGAAGACGCTACGGCCTTGGTTAAACTGCCAGGGGTAGGTAAAAAAACCGCCGAGCGATTAGTGCTCGAAATGAAAGACCGATTAAAGAATTGGGGCAACGACTTATTTACCCCATTTAGCGACAGCGCCGTAATAGAGCCTGCGAGCGATGCAACTATAGCTAATAATGCGGCCGATGATGCGGTTTCGGCGTTAGTGGCGCTCGGTTATAAATTGCCACAAGCGCAAAAAGCAGTAAAATCAGTAAGCAAACCCGATATGTCGACTGAGGTTCTAATTAAAGAATCTTTGAAATCAATGCTGTGAGTAAATTATGATCGAAGCTGATCGCTTAATAGATGCTGCTGAAAAAACCAATGAAGACACCATAGATCGTGCTATTAGGCCTAAGTTACTGGCCGATTATCGTGGTCAGCCGCATGTTAAGCAACAAATGGAAATATTTATTGAAGCTGCGCGTAGCCGCAGTGAAGCGTTGGATCATTTATTAATATTTGGCCCGCCAGGCTTAGGTAAAACCACGCTTGCTAATATTGTAGCCAACGAATTAAATGTAAACATTAAAACCACCTCTGGCCCTGTGCTTGAAAAAGCTGGCGATTTAGCTGCATTGCTTACTAATCTTGAAGAAGGTGATGTACTGTTTATTGATGAAATTCACCGCTTAAGCCCACAAGTAGAAGAAATACTTTACCCTGCAATGGAAGATTACCAGCTCGATATAATGATAGGTGAGGGGCCTGCAGCACGCTCTATTAAGCTTGATTTACCTGCATTTACCTTAATTGGCGCAACCACGCGTGCGGGCTCATTAACCTCACCACTGCGTGACCGCTTTGGTATTGTACAGCGTTTAGAGTTTTATTCTGTTGAGGATTTGTCGCATATAGTGGGGCGCTCAGCGCATTACCTTGATTTAGAAATGTGTGACGATGGCGCAGCTGAAATTGCCAAGCGCTCTCGTGGCACACCGCGTATAGCAAACCGTTTATTGCGCCGCGTGCGCGATTACACCCAAGTTAAATCAGATGGTACGGTTAATGCCGAGGTTGCTCAACAAGCCCTCGATATGATTGATGTTGATAAAAGCGGCTTTGATTACATGGACCGTAAATATTTACTCGCCATCATCGAAAAATTTATGGGTGGCCCGGTTGGCCTTGACAACCTAGCCGCTGCCATAGGCGAAGAAAAAGAAACCATAGAAGATGTGATTGAACCGTTTTTAATTCAACAAGGGTTTATTCAGCGCACGCCTCGCGGACGAATTGTGTCGGATAATGCGTATCATCATTTTGGTTTACTTCCCAAGCAAGACTAATTAGCAGCCTGAGATAGATTTATTATCCAGAGTTTAGGTTAAATACTAAAGCCATTGTCTTTTTAACGACAGTGGCTTTTTTGTATGAGCAAACATTACGTATTTTACTTTGCCAATAATTCACAGAGCGTTAAGACATATCAGGCTATTGTTCGACTGCTTATTTAGCCCGAGTTGAGATGGTTTGATAAATTGTGGGCAAAAAAAAAGCCCGCAAATAATGCGGGCAAACAACAAGTTTAAGGAAGTAATCTAGGGAACTACGTTTTACTTTTTGAGGTCATACCCCAAGAAGTAAAAAAGTAATACGAAATAAATCATATTACGAAGAACTGGATTCAATGAAATAGCTTTCATTTAATGCGCTAGCTCGGTATGGGAGAATAATACCGAAGCGACACAATTTGTTCAAACTAGAAAATTTATATTTTCAGATTAAAAAAACTAATAGCAGCGGTTTTTTGTTTTTGCTTATTGTTGCATGTTAATTAATCATTAATTCTATAAGTTAATGAAATGCTTTGTTTATGTATATTAACATATTAACGTTCGGTATTAGTTTTACTATTACGTTAAGGTAAGTATGTGCTGGTTATGAGTGCTTATGCATTAATTTTGAATAAACAGCGCATTTTGTCACTCTTTAGTGAAACTAAGCGCGCTTCCATAAAGCTTTGTTGTTATTTATTTATACAGTAGAACAAGAGTTAAGTAGTAAATATTGAGTAAAGCTGTTTTTTTAACGTTTTTTGTTGTCTATTCACAGCAATATCGTTGTCAGCAGTAAATACACTAGATACACTAGCAAAACTTTAATGGTGGCTAATGTATTGCTAAGTTACCTTACTCAAATAAATCAATTTGATGTTTTTAATTATTTAGGAGTTTAACGTGGGATCAGGGCTTAATTTTTTAGATCTAATTCTAGAAGCCAGTTTGCTTGTGCAATTAGTAATGCTAGCGTTGGTTGCTATGTCGGTTATGTCATGGGCTATTATTTTTCAACGTAAAAAAGCCATCTCTGACGCCTTAGCAAATGCCAAAAAATTTGAGCAACGTTTTTGGTCTGGTGTTGACCTAAGTAAACTATATAACGAAATCTCTTCTCGCGGTGGCCAGTCTGCTGGTATTGAGGCGTTATTTACCTCAGGCTTTAAAGAGTTTGCACGTCATAAAAAAAATACTTTTCAAAGTGCGGGCATTGTAATGGAAGGCACACACCGTTCAATGCGGGTTGCGCTTTCTCGCGAAATAGAAAAACTAGAATCAAGCCTATCGTTTTTAGCAACGGTCGGTTCAATTAGCCCTTACATCGGCTTATTTGGTACGGTGTGGGGTATTATGAATGCCTTTATTGCCTTAGGTGAGGTAAAGCAAGCGACCTTACAAATGGTTGCTCCTGGTATAGCAGAGGCACTAATTGCTACAGCAATGGGTTTATTTGCGGCAATTCCAGCCGTTATTGCTTACAACCGCTTTGCTAACAAAGTTGAAAAGTTAGAATCTCACTATATTAACTTTATGGAAGAATTTGCCAATATCTTACACCGTCAAGCAGCTACCCAAATAGAGGCTCAAGCGAATGTACCAGCGTAAAAAGCGTCGCCCAGTCGCAGAAATTAATGTAGTACCATACATTGATGTAATGTTGGTGCTGCTTATTATATTTATGGCCACTGCGCCGTTAATTACTCATGGTGTAAAAGTAGACCTGCCAAAAATGGAAGAGTCGGACTTAGTTGATACGAAAGACACGCCACCCATTATTGCTTCTATTGATGCCGATGGTAAGTATTATGTGAGTGTCGGTACAGATCCTGAGGAGCCGATGGAAGCATTAGATGTAGCCGCAGTAATTAAGCTACAACTAATGAAAAACCCAGATGTGCCTGTGATGATCAAAGGCTCGGGTAAAGTGTCGTATCAGGAAGTGTTACTGTTAATGGACTTTTTAAAAAATGCAGGTGTACCGTCGGTAGGATTAATGACCGAATCCTTTGAGGGGACCAAGTAACTGTATGAGTAGTTCATTAATTAAATCAGTATTGCTGCATTTAGCGTTAGGCGGGTTTTTGTATGCATCAGCAAACATTCATCCTCCTAAACCTAAAGTAATGGAAGTGACGCTTAATGCGGCTATTCCTGAACCAGAGAAAGCGGTTTCAGCGGTTACGGTTGATCAAAAGCAAGTTGAGCAAAAAATAGCTGAGCTTAAAAAGAAAGAAGATGATAAAAAGCGTGCTGAAGATAAACGCATTCGAGATTTAGAACGCAGAGCTGCCGATGCACGTAAACAGCGTGAAGCTGAAGCAAGACGCATTAAAAAGCTTGAACAGCAGCGCAAAGCGAAAGAAAAAGAAACCGCAGAGGCGCAAGCACAAGCTAAAAAAGCCCGTGAAATAGAACAACGCGAGCGAGCAAAAGCGAAGCAAGCCGAAAAGCAAAAGCAAGAAGCTGAAAACGCAGCAAAAGCGGCTGCCGATAAACGCAAAGCGGAAGAAGCGGCACTTAAAAAAGCCGAACAAGAGCGTAAAAAGCGCGCTGAAGAAGCAGAACGTAAACGTCAGCAAGCATTGCAAGAACAAATGCTGCAAGAGCAGCTTGCCAAAGAGCAGGCGGCACGTAATAAAATACGTCAACAGCAAGTAGTGAGTGAAGTTGATAAATTCCGCGCATTAATTATGGCGCGTATTCAACAAAACTTATTAATTGATGAAAAAATGAAAAACCAGCAATGCCGCATTAACATCCGTCTTGGATTTAATGGGCTGGTAACACAAGTTAAATCGTTAGGCGGTGATAAGTTAGTATGTGAGGCTGCATTAAGAGCTGTTCGCATGGCCGATACATTACCGGTATCTAAAGATAAAGACGTATTCGAGCAACTAAAGAATATTAATATAACCATCGCGCCAGAGTTTTAAGGGATGACATGTTTAACAAAATTAAAATAGCCTGTTTAGTTTTAATATTAGGGTTTCAAGGTGTTGCACATGCGGCACTTGAAATTGTTATTACTGAAGGTATTGACGGCGCAAGACCGATTGCGATTGTGCCATTTAAATACCAAGGTATTGGTCCTATTCCACAGCAGCTAAGTGATGTAATTGCTGCCGATTTAATGCGCAGCGGTAAGTTTAAACCTGTGAGTGTGTCTCAAATGCCACAACAGCCTCACAAAGATGCTGATATTGATTACGGTGCTTGGGTAAATCAAGGTGTAGAAGCTGTATTGGTTGGTGAAGTAGAGCAGCAAACCAATGGACGCTATTTAGTGCGTTATGAGTTGGTTGATGTTATTCGCGGCCAAATCACTGGCGGTGAAACACAAATGATGAGCAACGGTAAGCTGGTTCAAAGCCAAGACCATATCTTAGAAGCGCGCCAAAGCGTGATCGGTGAAACCGGCTTTCGCCGTTACTCGCACCGCATCAGTGATGTAATTTATGAAAAACTAACCGGTGAAAAGGGCGCGTTTTTAACTAAAATAGCCTATGTTATTGTTCGTGATACTGACGAAAAGCCTTATCAGTTAGTGGTTGCTGACTACGATGGCTTTAATGAACAAGTGTTATTGCGCTCAAAAGAGCCATTAATGTCGCCAGTATGGTCGCCTGATGGTACTAAATTAGCGTATGTAACGTTTGAAAATCGCCAGAGCCAAATTTTTATTCAAGACATTTATACCGGTAAACGTGAACTGATCACCAGCTATAAAGGAATTAACGGTGCGCCGCAGTTCTCGCCAGACGGTAAAAAGCTACTGTTAGTGCTATCAAAAGATAAAACTGGTGCAACTGAGGTTTACTTATTAGACTTACTAACGCGTAAAGAGACCCGATTAACACGCCATCGTAGTATAGATACCGAACCTTCGTGGTACCCAAATGGTCAAGATATAGTATTTACGTCGGAAAGGGGTGGTAATGCTCAGATTTATAAGTTAAATTTAAAAACTGGCAGATCTCAAAGATTAACCTTTGACGGTGACATGAACCTAGCGGGTTCTATTTCACCAGACGGGAAAGAATTAGTGATGGTAAACCGTACTAACGGACAGTATCATCTTGCTAAGAAAGAGTTGGCTACAGGTGCGTTCCAAGTTTTAACTCGAACTCGCCTTGATGAATCGCCGAGCATAGCGCCAAATGGCTCGATGATTATATACAGCACGCTCCATAATAATAAACAGGTACTTGCGCTAGTATCGATGGACGGCCGTTTTAAAGCACGCTTACCTGTGCTTGATGGACAAGTGAAGGCACCGGCTTGGTCGCCATATTTACAGTAATAATTGCTGGTTTACTCAAAATAGGAATCTACTCAATGCAACTTAACAAAATACTTAAAGGCCTGCTAATTGCTGTGCCAGTAATGACACTAGCAGCTTGTAGCTCATCTTCAGATATCGATGAAAATGCAGCCAACCAGTCTAACCAAGCAACTGTTGAGCAAACAACAACTGATACAGTTGAAGTAGCAACAATGACGCCAGAGCAACAAGCTGAAGAGCAACTTCGTCAAAAGTACGAAGCGCTTCGTCAAGAGCAAATCATTTACTTTGGTTTTGACACTGCAACGATTCAAGGTCAATACGGCGAGCTACTTCGTGCACACGCTGAGTTTTTAGTTAAAAATCCTTCTGTTAAAGTATTAATCGAAGGCCACGCAGATGAGCGCGGTACGCCAGAGTACAACATTGCACTTGGTGAGCACCGTGGACAAGCAGTTGAAAAATACCTACAAAGCTTAGGTGTTTCTGCAAGCCAAATGTCAGTAGTTAGCTACGGTGAAGAGAAGCCAATGGTTAAATCTCGCACTGAAGAAGCTTTCGCTAAAAACCGCCGTGCGGTACTAGTTTACTAAGATAAGAGATATTATGAAGCCGAAAATTATTTTGGCAGCCATGATATTGAGCGGGAGCACCCAGTTAATGGCTGCTCCCGCTCCTGTTTCAGAAGCTGCAAGTTCACAGTCGAGCATTGAAAAGCGTTTAGAAACGCTTGAAAAGATGATGCAACAGCGTAATTTCTTACAAGTAGAGTTACAACAACAGCTTAACTTACTGCAAGATGAAGTGAGTCAAATTCGCGGTGTTACCGAAGAGCAAAGCTATAAACTTGAAAAGGTATTGCAGCGCCAGCGTGAGCTTTATCAAGAAATAGAAAACCGTGTTAGCCAAGCATATGCTAAGCCGGCTACTCCAGCGCCTACAACAGACTACACGCAACCAGGTAGCGATCAGAGCTACAGCAGTGATTTATCTGAAAACGAAGCGTACGAGCGTGCTGTTGCGCTTATAATGAAAGATAAGCGCTATGACCAAGCTATTCCAGAATTTCAAGCGTTCTTAACAACGTATCCAAATTCAGTGTACACCTCAAACGCACATTATTGGCTTGGGCAATTATTAACGATTAAAAATGACGGTGTAAAAGCAGCCGAGCATTTCAAAGTAGTTGTTAACGAATTTCCAAACTCAAATAAGCGCCCAGATGCAATGTTAAAGCTTGGTACACTTTTACAAGAGCAAGGGTTAAAGGCTGAAGCGCAAAAAATACTGAATGAGCTAATCAATCAGTACCCAAGTACAACTGCTGCTAAACTAGCCACAGATCGCTTATCAAAATAAATGTTGATGCTTGATTAGACTGCTTTTTGTCATAAGCGGTCTAAATTTGCTCAACTAGACATAAAAACTTAAAAAAAGAGACAATTTCGGTTGCACTCATTTTATAAATAAGTATTATAAGCGCCCGCAGCAAACGAATGGTAACCCCACTCGAAATGCGACAAAAAGAGCGGGTCATTAGCTCAGTTGGTAGAGCAGTGGACTTTTAATCCATTGGTCGATGGTTCAAGTCCATCATGACCCACCATTCTTTATTGTTAATAAAGTTTGGTCTTTAATAGGCGGATTTACGTAAAGTGTTAACAAACACACAGAGCGGGTCATTAGCTCAGTTGGTAGAGCAGTGGACTTTTAATCCATTGGTCGATGGTTCAAGTCCATCATGACCCACCATTCTTTATGGAATGGTTATAATCGGCGGATTTACGCAGCCTTACTTTTTATAAGTAAACCAGAGCGGGTCTGGAGGATCGGTAGTAGACCAGTCAGCTCGCCACTCAACTTCACAACAGTCAATGCCGGCTTCG
>NZ_PNDJ01000064.1:0-4689 GCF_005887255.1 Pseudoalteromonas sp. S1609
AATAGTAATAGTAATAGTAATAGTAATAGTAATAGTAATAGTAATAGTAATAGTAATAGTAATAGTAATAGTAATAGTGATTGGGAATTGAAATACGACCTTTCCTTAGGTTTTGTGATTTTTTCATTTTTATATCTTGTGGTTTTATAGGTAAATATAGCAGGCAATTAATAGTTTTGAATTTGAGCTGGTTGCCATAGCGAAAGTGCGCGAGGTAAACTCCCGCCTACGGGTAGGGTTAATATAGAGTTTTATTGTAGGCAGGGCTTTATGCTGCGCAGGTTGTTTGAAAAGTTGTGAAATTGCGCGGGGTAAGCTCCCGCCTTCGGGTAGGATTAATATAGAGTTTTATTGTAGGCAGGGCTTTATGCCGCGCAGGCTGTTTGAAATGTTGTGAAAATGCGCGGGGTGAACCCGCTGCTACAGGCATAAAAAAACCTTGCGATGTTAACCGCAAGGTTTTTAAATTTCTCGAACCTCGAACTTAGCTCTTAAAAGCGTCTTGTAGTGGTGGCACTACTTGCTTTTTACGGCTTAATACGCCGTCTAGCCATACTTTACCGTCTTCTGGTTTTTCACCATAAGCTTGCTCAACTAGGCTAGCATCGTCTGATGCAATTAGCATTTGTGAGCCTTCTTTCATAATGTCGGTCAGAAGTAAAAATACTGAATGACGACCGCCTTCTTCTTTAAGCTTCGCGATATCGGCTTCAAGGTCGGCTTTAATCTCGTCAAATACCGCAAGGTCAATAACTTCTAACTGGCCAATACCAACGAGGTTGCCGTTCATGTTAAAGTCTTTAAAGTCACGCATTACTAAGTCACGTACTGGCGTATCTTCAACGGCTGATTTAACGCGGAACATGTCCATGCCTAGTTCTTTAAAGTCTTCAATGCCTGCAATTTCTGCAAGCGCTTCAACACATTTAATATCGGCAGTAGTACAGGTTGGTGACTTAAAAATAACCGTGTCGCTTAAAATAGCGCAAAGCATAATACCGGCAATGTCTTTAGGGATCTCAACGTTGTAGAAGTCATACATCATTTTAATAATGGTGTTTGAACAACCAACAGGGCGGATCCAACACTCAAGCGGTGTTGATGAGGTTAAATCACCTAGCTTGTGATGATCTACCACGCCAACAACGCGAGCCTGATCAATATCGTCAGGCGCTTGGGTTTTTTCTGTGTGGTCTACAATATAGACGTCTTCGCCAGCGTAGCTAAGTTTTAGCTCAGGTGCTTCAAAACCGAATTTATCTAAAATAAATTGTGTTTCCGGTGAAACCTCACCTAGGCGAGTTGGGATTGCTGGTTCATCAATTTGGTTTTTTAAATAAGCCAGTGCAATTGCACCACATATTGAATCTGAATCTGGGATTTTATGGCCCACTACATACATTGACATGACTAAACTCCTTAAAATTTGCCGATATTCTAGCAAAGTCTTTGGGTTTTAACATATAGACAGTGTAATTAAGTTTTGGTTACACTTTAAATCGATATTATTAATTGGAAGACCCACATGCAACTCGGCCGAAAAGGTTGGAACAATGTTATTATTTTTTCGATGTTGATTATGATCTTCTTTTTAAATGGACTGCATAAAAACATAGGGAATGATGAAACACAGGCGCAACTACAGCCATTACTTCCTCCTCAAAGTTTTGTATTAACGCTTAAATTTATCGACCAAAAAATTGAGCGTATTGGCACTAGTTGGCGTACTACTGCTTTGCAAAAAAATGTACCGCTTAGTTGGCAAGGCTCAGAGCAGCAACTTAGTGAGCTAGTTTATTTATGGCAAAATACCGCACTGGTGACCACCACTACACCTGATGCGCTTGATATGAATAAGCCACTATCGGTAGCTACGCTTGAACTCGCCGGTGAGCCCTTACCTTGGGTGTACTTATTATTTGAGGCGAATGGTCAGTATTATCTATTCGATAAAACCAGTCAGCGATTATTGTTGCTCGATTTAACTACTGCAAAACAATTATTTCCAAGTTTTACCTTTTCATAAGTGAGTTTTATTAATGCCTGAATTACCAGAAGTAGAAGTTAGCCGTATGGGTATTACCCCCCATGTGCTAAACCAAGTTGTGACTAAGGTAAATATTCATAATGCCAGTATGCGCTGGCCTGTGCCAGATGAGGTGTATCAACTTGAGGGGTTAGTGGTTAGCAGTATTGAACGACGTGCAAAATACTTATTGTTAGAATGCGAGCTAGGCTCGGCTATATTGCATTTAGGGATGTCGGGTAACTTGAGGGTTGTGAACGCCAATGAGCCACTTAAAAAGCATGACCATGTTGAGTTTATTTTAGCGAATAATAAGGCGCTGCGTTTAAACGATCCACGTCGCTTTGGTTGCTGTTTATGGCAAGCCCCCAATGAAGAGCATAAGTTACTTGCTAAATTAGGCCCCGAGCCACTCACCGATGACTTTTTTGCTAAACGTGTTTATGAGCAATCTCGTAATAAAAAAGTGCCTGTTAAACAGTTTATTATGAATAACGCCGTGGTGGTGGGGGTTGGTAATATTTACGCTAACGAATCATTATTTAAAGCAGGTATCGATCCGCGAAAAGAAGCAGGTAAGGTAAGCCTTAAACGCTACCAAGCGTTAATCCCAATTATAAAAGACACCCTAGCCGCAGCAATTACTCAAGGCGGCACAACGCTGAAAGACTTTGCCCAAAGTGACGGTAAGCCAGGCTACTTTGCGCAGCAGCTATTAGTGTATGGCCGAAAAGGCCAGCCTTGTGTAAATTGCGACACAGCACTAACAGAAATTCGTCTAGGCCAACGCAGCACCGTTTTTTGTGAGGTGTGTCAGAAGTAATAAAGGTAAAGAGTAAAGTTCTCGGGCGACGGGCGACGGGCTGCGGGTAACGGGTCTCGAAGCTCGTACCTCGAAGCCCCGACACTCGAGCCTAAAACTTTTTGCGGAAAAAACAACCGGCCGGTAGCAATGTAGTTTAAGTGCTGGTATACTCCCGCGTCTGCCACGTTGCGTTCTATGTCCTCATATAGTTTAGCCACTTGTGAGCGGCGAAAAAGTCTAAAACTCGAAGGGGTTGTAGCATACTTAGAGCGGTAGTTAATAATAACTACCTGTGGTTTTAATTGAAAAACATTGGATTTTTATAAATGAAAACGTTTGTTGCTAAACCAGAAACAGTAAAACGTGACTGGTACGTAGTTGACGCTGAAGATAAAACTTTAGGTCGCATCGCTACTGAAATCGCTCATCGCCTACGCGGTAAGCACAAAGCTGAGTACACACCACACGTAGATACTGGTGATTACATCATCGTTATCAACGCTGAGAAAGTTACTGTTACTGGTAACAAATTCAAAGATAAAGTGTACTACGCTCACTCTGGTTTCCCAGGTGGTCTTAAGTCTACTACTTTTGATAAACTTCAAGCTGCAAAGCCTGAAATGATCATCGAAAAAGCTGTTAAAGGCATGTTGCCACGTGGTCCTTTAGGCCGCGCTATGTTCCGCAAACTTAAAGTTTACGCGGGTACTGAGCATAACCATGCTGCACAACAGCCTCAGGTTCTAGACATTTAAGGAGCACTATCATGGCAAATCAATACTACGGTACAGGTCGTCGTAAAAGTTCAAGTGCTCGCGTATTCTTACGCCCAGGCACTGGTAACATCGTAATCAACAAGCGCTCTTTAGAAGAGTACTTTGGTCGCGAAACAGCACGCATGGTTGTTCGTCAAGCTCTTGAGCTTGTAGATATGACTGAAAAATTTGACCTTCACATCACCGTTGCCGGTGGTGGTACTACTGGTCAAGCTGGTGCTATCCGTCACGGTATCACTCGTGCACTTATGGAGTTTGACGAGTCACTACGTCCACAACTTCGTAAAGCAGGTTTCGTTACTCGTGATGCACGTAAAGTTGAACGTAAGAAAGTGGGTCTTAAGAAAGCGCGTAAGCGTCCACAGTTCTCAAAACGTTAATTTTTACGTTATCAAGAATTCAAAAACCCAGCTTATGCTGGGTTTTTTGTTTTGTAGCTATAAGATTTTGCTTCAAGGTTCAAGGTTCAAGGTTCGAGCTATAAATTTGATCTAAGCTTTGTGTCTTTCTTATTTTACAGTTATAAGTTAAGCATGTTTCAGCTGACTGGTTATGTTATGAGGTTTGAAGATTTAAGGGTATGGCAACGTTCAGCCGATCTAGCTTGCGAGATTTATTTACATTTTAAGCAGAGCAAAGAGTTTGGTTTAAAAGATCAAATAACACGATCTGCACTTTCAATTTCTTCAAATATAGCAGAGGGTTATGAACGAATAGCTCCTAAAGATTATATTCGATTTTTATCATACTCTAAGGGGAGTTATGGAGAATTACGCTCTCAAATTTACATTGCACTAAAAATAGGTGAAGTTGACACGACAGAGGCTAGTGAATGGATTGAGGAGACTCGTGAACTTTCCCGTATGATTTCAGCATTGATGAAATCAATCGATGCTTGGGATTAAGAGGTTCAAAATTAAATATTCATTCAAAAATATATGAGTATGTTTGACCTTTGACCTTTGACCTTTGACCTTTGACCTTTGACCTTTGACCTTTGACCTTTAACCTTTAACCTTTAACCTTTAACCTTTAACCTTTAACCTTTAACCTTTAACCTTTAAACATTAACAATAAACCTT
>NZ_PNDJ01000065.1:0-48456 GCF_005887255.1 Pseudoalteromonas sp. S1609
GGCAACTCAGAATATGCCTAGTCTTAGCTTATTATTTAGAAAATGCTGCTTTTGATAGCTCACCGTTTTGGTCTGTATCAAGCTCTGAAAACATGCTCATTAGTTTTGCATCAACTGATGCTTCGCTTTGACTGATCGCGCCGTTGCCGTCAACGTCTAGCGTATCAAAGTCGCTTGCTGCAAAAGCAGCTGATGAAGAAGCCAATGCGATAAGTGCTAAAGTTTTATTAATGCTTTTCATAATCAATCTTCCTTCAAAGTTTATGTTTTATGCGATTAAGTGTTTTACTTTAAATCACGTTTCGTTCAATACAACCTGACTATTACAACTTCGATGCCAACAATAAAAAGTAATTTATTTTCAATAAGTTAAACTTAAAATAGCTTTGAGTGGCGTTATTTTACTCATTATTTTGTTGCTTTTTAGCAACACGGAATAAAGCGATAAAATTAAAACCTTAAAAAACAATGGGTTGGTTTTTATAAAAACACCACACGATCAGTGAAAAACCACTAACAAAGCAAGTTAATTAAACAAAAAGGAAGGTGAGTTGAGATTTATTTTTTTATAAATAAAAAATTAAAATTAAAAAACAAATTTAAGCTGCTGTTTTTAAACAGTTTAAAAAATAAATTTAAGGTGACGTAGAAAATTTACAGCCGCACAAGGCTATTTGTTGCAAAATGACGAAATCACGTGAGTATACTGAACTTATAATAGAAGCTTGTTCAACTTGATATGCCCTAAACTATTTCAACTTCAAGCGCACTAGGGTCAATAAAATGATCCCCCATTAGCGCTTTCATTTGCTCTTCACTGGCAAATAATCGAATTCCACAACAGATACCGCTAGCATGTTTTTTTACACTGCATATTTGCCCCTCATGCTTAGTATCACCATCAAATACAACCGTACAGCGCATGTCTTTTAACTCATCGAGTTCTTGGGTTGTTTTAATATCAAACATAACTCCGGTGAGCGAAATGTCTTTTATAACCCCTTCAAAGGGAGGCTGCTCATCGGTTAATGTTAACTTAGCAGGAAACAACGTGGGTATGCGTGCTTGTGAGCGCAGCCCAAACAACTGCACTTGTGAAGGGTATTGAATAAACAACAATTTAGCAGGGTGAGAGGCTACAGACATAAGTTGCTGACGAAACGCAATCACGTGCCCGCCACTGCCCTCTATAAGCGCTCTTACTACTACCATAACACCATCACGCAGGTAATCACTTGCCATGGGGAGTCGCTTAGCGCTGGGATAGTTTAAAATAATAAATTTGTTTTCTAATAAACCAATAAACTCCGTTTTTACACGTCGGCTACTGGTTGGTGTCAGTATTTCTACATCGACTATGCCACCTGTGACGATTTGGTTTAACTTTTCCAAATTGGTTTTTTGCATAGTTCCTTCCTAATATTTAAAACGTTATCCACGCCAAAATGTTGGGGTAAATAATACTAACAGTGTAAATATCTCTAACCGACCGAATACCATAGCGACTGTTAGTATCCATTTAGCGGCATCACTAATCGCACCATAATGAGAGGCTACGTCACCCAAACCTGGGCCCAAGTTATTAAGGCAGGCTGCTGTCGCAGAGAATGCGGTAATGTTGTCTAACCCTGTGCCCATTAACGCTAACATTATAATAATAAAGACTAGTGCATAAGCTGAGAAAAAGCCCCATACCGCTTCAACTACTTTGTCAGGTAAGGCCTTACGACCGAGCTTTATTGAATATATAGCTCGAGGATGTACTAGGCGGTTAAGCTCTCGTATCCCTTGCAAGTACAACAAAAACACGCGAACAACTTTCATACCGCCACCGGTAGAACCCGCACAGCCGCCAATAAAGCTCGAAAAAATAAGTAAAATAGGTAAAAACAACGGCCAAGCTGAAAAATTATCTGTGGCAAACCCAGCAGTACTACTAATAGACACCGCTTGAAACAACGCCTGATCGAGGGTTTCATCACCATTTGCATAAACATCATGAGACGAAAGCACAGTAAAGCAAATTACCACCAGCGCTAACTGAATACACAAGAATACTTTAAACTCAGGGTCGCGAATGTACACACTAATATTACGGCTCGCTACAGCGGCATAATGTAGTGAAAAGTTAATAGCGGCTATAATTAAAAAGAACACACAAATAAAGTTAATTACAGGGCTATCAAAGTGCCCCATTGACGCGTCATAAGTAGAAAAACCACCAATAGCAACTGTAGAAAAGGCATGGCATATAGCGTCAAACCAGTTCATCCCTGCGCTCCAATACGCCAAAGTACACGCAAGAGTAATAGATACGTAAATATACCAAAGGTGCTTAGCTGTATCGGCAATACGCGGGGTCATTTTGGAGTCTTTTACTGGGCCAGGAATTTCAGCTCGGTACAACTGCATACCACCGACGCCAAGCATTGGCAGTATGGCTACTGCTAATACAATGATCCCCATCCCACCAAACCACTGTAATTGCTGGCGATAAAATAATACCGATTTAGGCAAGTATTCTATGCCAGTTAATACGGTCGCCCCTGTGGTAGTTAAGCCTGAGAAAGCTTCAAACACTGCATCGGCCAAAGAGAGGTTGGGTTCTTGTAAAAATATCAGCGGCAATGACGCAAACGCCCCTAGTACCAACCAAAACAAAACCACAATTAAGAAGCCTTCGCGTGCTTTTAAATCACCATGCTCATGTCTATTTGGATAGTAAGCCATTAAGCCAATAATAACGCTAAATATAAAGGCTAAAACAAACGGTACCCCTCCCCCATCTTTATAAATTAAAGACACGAGTGCTGGTGGCACCATTGTAATACTAAATAGCGCGACCAGTTGGCCAAGAATTTTTATAATGGTACGAAATTGCATTGAGCGTATCGCTTTTTTATTAGTAAATTAAAATAACTACTGTATGACTCGAAAATTTAATCTGTAGTGATTAAATAGGATGGATGTAAGACTATTACTCTTTGATTGTTAACTCAACTGCGCCGTGACTTAAATCAAAAATATCTTTGCATGCTTGCTGTGCTTGGCGGCTATCAATAGTAATACTCCACTCAATATTTGCCGTAAACTGCTTTTCAATATTAAGTACCTGAAAGTTGGTTTTTAAGTGCTGTTCTATTGCGCCTTGCATACTGTATTCACTAAAGCCAACCAGCTCAATGCTGGGTACTTTTACCACTGTTTGTAATTTTGCTAAGGCATTATTAAGTGAGCCACCATAAGCACGAACTAATCCACCGGTACCAAGCTTTATACCACCAAAATATCGTGTTACCACAGCAGTTACTTCACCTAAACCAGAGCCCACCAGCACGTTGAGCATAGGTTTACCGGCGGTGCCATTTGGCTCTCCATCGTCAGAAAAACCATAAACATGGCTTCCACCAGGATTACCCGCAACATGCGCCCAACAATTATGGCGTGCATCACTGTATTTTTCTTCAATGTTTTTAATAAAGGCTTTCGCAGAGTTTAAATCAGGCGTGTGGCCTATATGCACAATAAAGGTACTTTTTTTAATTTCTTCTTGATGAAAAACATCGTCGGCTGGGTATTTATATTCTGACATAGCGCTTACTTGGCTGTTAAATTAAAAATGGGGCCAACAGGCCCCTTTCGTGGATAATATAAACTGTTATTAGTTAAATATTAGTCGAGTAATAAATCACGCGTCATATTTTCTAGGCTGTCTTCGTGAACAATAATATTATCTTCAATACGAATGCCGCCAAATGGTTTAAACGCTTCTACTTTTTCCCAGTTAATAAACTGCTTGTTGTCTGTTTGTGCTAAATCACCCAACAAAGAGTCGATAAAGTACAAACCTGGTTCAATAGTAAACACTTGGTTTTTCTCAATTAAGCGAGTGCAGCGTAAAAATGGATGACCCTCTGGTGGTGCCTGATGTGCACCGGTTTCATCACGCATAAAGCCACCTACATCATGTACCTGTGCACCTAAATGATGCCCTAAGCCATGAGGAAAGAAGGTTGAGGTAATTTGACGCTCAACAATTTCAGCTGCAGGTAACTTAACAATATCAAAGTCACTTAGTAACTGTGCAATGCGGTTATGGCAGTCAATATGTAGCTCGCCATACAGTACACCTGGTTTTAAGCTTTTGCCTAACTCAATCTGATGCGCCGTCATTGCTTTAACTAGATCAGCAAACTCGCCTTGCTTTTTAAAGTCGTAGGTACGGGTAATATCTGCAGCGTAACCATTAAAGTTAGCGCCCGCATCAATTAAAAATGAGTTATGTGTTTGCGGTGCTTTTGGCTCAAAATGCGTGTAATGCAAAATAGCGCAATTTTCGTTAAGGGCCACAATGTTGCCATACGGCATTTCATTTTCGCTTTGACGCGTTGCCATTAAGTAGGCCTGCTGAATATCAAACTCGCTACCACCATTAAAAAACGCATCACGTGCCGCTTTGTGGCCATCTACTGCAATACGGTTCGCATTACGTAAACATTCAAGTTCATATTGCGTTTTATAAGCACGGTGATAATGAATATAGTTAAGTACTGGCTCAGGATTCATGATGCTAAAACCAAGTGCTTGGGCTACTTCTAGGTATTCACCAATGTAGGCAAATTTAGCTTTATCGTAAGGAAGTAGCTTTTCAACCTGATCAGGCTTTAGTAGCAATTCAATATCGAAGTACTCTGCCCAAAAATCTCTTGGTTCATCAGGTACCTTGTGCCAAAAATCAATTGGACGATAAAAAATAAGCTTTGGCTTATCGCTACCATTTACCACAATCCAGCAATGCGGATTATCAATAACCGGTAACCACGCTTTAAAATGGGGGTTAACTTTAAACGGGTAATACATATCATCTAAAAATTGGCGCTTAGCTTGGCCTGAATGAATGACTAATCCTTCTAACCCTTCTTGCTCACAAATAGTACGTGTACGCTGCTGCAATGTTGCAATATGTTCGGCGTATAATACGGCTAATTTTTCCATAATAAACCCATCTGTTAAATTTAACTTGCTCTGAGTCTACCACTTATAAACAAAGCGCTCAAAAAAGAGGGATAGTTACCGTGTAAATATCCCTCTGCTGTTGTAGATTTATTTTTACTACCCGCCCATGGTCATCTCTAATAGTGGCGCGAGTAAGTTACCCTCTCGGCCAAGGCGAGTGTGATAAACCTGCCGATACGCAAATACGTTTTTTACGTAGTCTCGAGTTTCTCTATATGGAATAAGCTCAACCCATAGCTCTGCGGGCATCGCTTCCTCTGGTAGCCAACGCTTAATTCGGTGATACCCGGCGTTATAGGATGCTGTTGCCAACACCTCGTTACCGTGATTTTTCTTTTTTAAATACTGTAAATAACGGGTACCAAGTCGAATATTGGTTTTTGGCTGATACAAGCGACGGCTAGATACATCGCCTTTGTTAATATATTTTGCGGTGCTTGGTAATAACTGCATTAACCCGCGTGCATTTGCATGAGAACGGGCATCAGGTGCAAATGAGCTTTCTCGACGCGCAATAGCGATACTCCAAGTTAAATCTATTTTGCTACGATTACTGTAGCGCTCAAACATTTCTTGAAACGCAAATGGAAAACGCAAATCAACATAATCCCATGCTTTTATTTTTGCTAGGGTAAATATTGTACTATCAAACCAATCAAGTTCTGCCGCAAGCACTGACGCTGCTAGCTTTTCATCATCTTCAGAAGTGTTGGTTAAATAATTCCATTCACGTCGGGCCGCTGTAAATCGCTCAAGTTCATATAGTGCCTTAGCACGCTTAAAGCCTGGTGCATTACTTACTTTTGTCACTAAGGCTTGATTTACATTGACTGGTAGCTCATTTAAATCAACCGGTAACCCTAAGCGAGCAGCGGCTAAAAAACCGTAATAATCACGGTTAGCGGCTACCTTGCTCCAAATTGCCTTAGCTTTTTCATGCTCTGCGCGTTTGTCATAACTATAAGCAAGCCAATACTGTTGCCCTAAGCTAAGGTTTTCTTTTCCGGTAAAAAATGCCGCAATGCCTTCCCAATCTTGCGTTTTAAGCATATTGGCTAGTTGCCATTGCATTAATTTGCGATCTTGGCGCGCTTTAGGGACTTTATTTAAATAAAAGCTCGCCTGACTATGGCCGCTCGACGCCAACGACAGCGCAAAGGTATAATATACGTCTGCTTTTTCATCATCAGCGAAGTCAAACATGTCTTCGATTTTTTGCCACGCCTTTAATGCCAGTTCTTTATCACGCCAAATTAAACGCTTAATACCATAAAGCGCTATTTCCCCTTCTTTGGCTGTTTTACGTTTATAGCGGTAAAGGCCTGCAGCAGCACTAGGATCGCGCCTTACCTTGGAATATAAATCAGCTAAATAACGCTCCTTGGCTGGCAATAAGGTTTTTAAATAAGGCAATAAACGATAAGAGCCCCCTTGTGCCGCTAAAGTAACACGCTGCCACACAACATCAGGGGTTAAATAACCATTTTGTCGCCAACGCTTAAAAAGCCCGTCACATTCACTAGGTTGTGACTCGCCTACCGTCCAAATGTCGGTTACCTGCGAGAGTATTGCTTTTTTAGGCGCTCCTAAATCAAGCTGATAACTAAGATGGGTACAACTAAGCTCAGTGTCAGAGGTTTCACGGTAGTTTTTAATAAATGCTGCTTTTTTATTTCTGCGCTTTAAATAATTTAACCATGCTTTGCGCACTGGCCACTCTAATGGCGTGTGTTCATAAATAGTGAGGAAGTTTTCTATTTCTGTTTGGTGTTTTAAACTGGGGTAGCGCTGCCAATAGGCTTTTTCTACATAGGGCTTAAGTGGGTGAGACAATGAGTCTACCGCTTCTTTAAAGCTTTTATAATCGCCATAACGGGCTTGTTTTTCTGCATCTAAAAATGCATCAAGTTCAGTATTTGCGTTGGCAGAGGGTAAAGATAAAAATAGAGTCGCTGCCGCTACGCTTAATAAATATTTTTTCATAATGTCCTTTAGGGCATAGTAACCTTCAAGGCTGACAAGGGTGTGGCTAAGGGTAAATAGAAAACAGCGCAGGCACTGTAACTCTATTTATTTACTTTGATAAAACCCAAGCTATAAACACCAAGACAGCGCAATAAAATGAATAAAGAAAACTTTCAAACCCACCTTAGCACCAAACCAGCTATATTTTAACCAGACGTTTGTAACCAAGATAAATTTTTCGTTGCATTTTTAAATTAAAGCAAGCACACTGGTCTGAATATGAACTCATCGTACCAGTCTTAGTTCATCAACTAGGGAGAATAATAATGTTATATAAAAGCGATTCCTTTGAAGTTAGCTTCGTGAAGGAAAACATCGCCGAGTTTAAGTTTTGTGCTACAGGTTCTGTAAACACATTATCTCAACAAACTCTTTCAGATTGCGCGGCAGCATTAAAAGAATTAGCCGCTAACACTGATATTAAAGGCATGATTTTTACCAGTGATAAAGACCACTTTATTATTGGTGCCGATATCTTCGAATTTTTACCTACTTTTACTAAGCCTGAAGCAGAATTAGTAACGTGGATCAAAGATGCAACTGACGTTTTTGATGCAATTGAAGACTTACCATTCCCAACACTCAGTGTTATAAACGGCTTGGCGCTTGGCGGCGGCTGTGAGTGGGCACTTGCTACCGATTATCGTGTTGCAAGTGACTCAGCAAAAATGGGCTTACCAGAAGTTAAATTAGGCATAATGCCTGGTTTTGGCGGTACAGTGCGCCTTCCGCGCATTATTGGTGCCGATAACGCGATGATGTGGATCACCACAGGTAACGAAAATCGCGCTGCTGACGCCCTTAAAGTAGGTGCATTTGACGCGGTAGTTAGTGCCAACAAACTACAAGAGTCAAGTTTAGCAACACTAGAATTAGCGATTGCTGGCAAGCTAGATTGGCAAGCAAAACGTGCTGTAAAATTACAACCGCTTAAATTAAACCGTGTTGAGCAAGGCATGAGCTTTGCAATGGCAGAAGGTATGGTAATGGGTAAAACCAAAGGCCACTATCCTGCTCCAGTTATGGCAGTTCGCACTATCAAAGCAGCAGCAAACAGCTCACGCGCCGAAGCAATGGCGATTGAAAATGCCAACTTTGCAAAACTAGCACGTACTAGTGAAGCTGCTGCTCAAACGGGTATCTTTTTAGCAGACCAATACATTAAAGGTAAAGCACGTAAGTTTGCTAAACACAGCGATGTAGAAATTAAACAAGCGGCAGTATTAGGCGCAGGTATTATGGGTGGCGGTATTGCATACCAGTCTGCTTATAAAGGCACACCAATCATAATGAAAGACATCCAACAGGATGCGCTAGATTTAGGTATGGGTGAAGCATCTAAACTATTAGGTGCAAAAGTGAAGCGCGGCCACATGCCGATGGAAAAAATGCTAGCAACGCTTAGCAAAATCAAGCCAACGCTTAACGATGCAGACCTACAAAACGCCAACATTATTGTTGAAGCCGTAGTAGAAAACCCTAAAGTGAAGCAAGCCGTACTTGCTGATCTTGAAAAGAATATGCCAGAAGGCACGGTACTTACGTCAAATACATCGACTATTTGTATCGACCTACTTGCAGAAGCGCTTGATAAGCCAGAAAACTTCTGTGGTATGCACTTTTTCAACCCAGTACCAAAAATGCCATTAGTAGAAATTATCCGTGGTGCAAAAACCTCAGATAAAACGATTAATGCCGTGGTTGATTATGCCCTCAAACTAGGTAAATCACCGATTGTTGTTAACGATTGCCCAGGCTTTTTTGTAAACCGTGTTTTATTCCCTTACTTTGCTGGATTTAGCAAATTAGTGGTTGAAGGCGCTAACTTTGCAAAAGTAGATAAAGTAATGGAAAACGTATTTGGCTGGCCAATGGGCCCGGCTTACCTACTTGATGTTGTAGGTATTGATACGGCTTATCATTGTACTGGTGTAATGGCAGACGGTTTCCCTGAGCGTATGGCACGTGCAGATAAAGACCCAGTGACTGTTTTTGCTAACGAAAAACGTTTTGGTCAAAAGAACAAAGCAGGTTTCTATAAGTACGAAACAGATCGTCGCGGTCGTCTTAAAAAGTCACATGACCAAACAGCGATTGAACTACTTGCACCAATTACAGACGCACCAAAAGAATTTGATAAACAAGAAATCATTGACCGTTGTATGATCCCAATGATCAACGAAGTGCTACTTTGTTTACAAGAAGGCATTGTTGCTTCTCCTCAAGAAGCTGATATGGCACTTGTATACGGTGTTGGTTTCCCTCCATTTAGAGGCGGCGCGTTCCGTTACTTAGATCAAACAGGTTTAGCTAACTTTGTAGCAACTGCTGACAAATACGCTCACCTAGGTGCGATTTACCAAGTATCAGAGCAAACTCGCAAGTGGGCTGAAGAAGGCCGTGTTTTCTATAAGGTGGAAGGTTAATATCATGAATAATCCAGTAATTGTAGATTGTATCCGCACACCAATGGGTCGCTCAAAAGGCGGCGTATTTAAAAACAAACGTGCGGAAGACTTAAGCGCTCATTTAATGAAAGGCTTATTAGAACGTAATCCGGCAGTTGACCCTGCGTCAATTGACGATATTTATTGGGGCTGTGTACAGCAAACATTAGAGCAAGGCTTTAACGTTGCACGTAATGCATCTCTACTTGCGGGCATTCCACATTCAGTGCCAGCAACCACAGTTAACCGTTTATGTGGCTCATCAATGCAAGCATTGCATGACGCTGCTCGCGCAATTATGACTGGCGCTGGCGACACATACCTAATTGGTGGCGTTGAGCACATGGGCCACGTACCTATGACTCACGGTAACGACTTTCACCCAGGCTTAGCTACATCAATTGCACAAGCATCTGGCTCTATGGGTTTAACCGCTGAGTACCTTGCTACTATTCACGGTATTAGCCGTGAGCAACAAGATGAATTTGCTTACCGCTCGCATCAACGCGCTCATGCAGCGACTGTTGAAGGCCGTTTCCGCCGCGAAATTTTAGCAATGGAAGGTCACGATGCTGAAGGTTCACTTATTCTTGTTGAAGATGATGAAGTAATTCGTCCAGAAACAACGGTTGAAGGTTTATCGCAGCTACGTCCAGTATTTAACCCTGCTACGGGTTCTGTTACTGCGGGCACATCTTCTGCACTTTCTGACGGCGCATCAGCTATGTTAGTAATGAGCGAAGAAAAAGCAAAAGAACTGGGCTTACCAATTCGTGCACGTATTCGCGCTATGGCTGTTGCCGGTTGCGATCCATCAATCATGGGTTACGGCCCAGTACCTGCAAGTAAAAAAGCATTAGCACAAGCCGGTATTACCATTGATGACATTGACGTAGCTGAGCTAAACGAAGCATTCGCAGCACAATCACTACCTGTACTTAAAGACTTAGGTTTAGCTGATGTAGTTGACGAAAAAGTGAATTTAAACGGCGGCGCTATCGCACTTGGTCACCCTCTGGGTTGTTCGGGTTCACGTATTAGCACCTCGCTTATTCACTTAATGGAAGACAAAAACGCAAAATACGGTTTAGCAACTATGTGTATTGGTTTAGGCCAAGGCATTGCCACTGTATTTGAACGTGTTCAAGACTAATTAGTTTTTAACATGTAAAACCATCTTGGTGATTAAAAGGCGAACTAGCGCAAGTTAGTTCGCCTTTTTTATGTCACCAGCTTTTGCAGGTTTAAAATGAATAATGTGATCGGGTGCATTAAACTTATTTCAGATTATCTATTAATAAGTTGAGCTGTTTTGTTATACGTAAAATAGTTAACCAACAGCTTTATTTACGCTAAACTACCCGACCTAACCAAGCCGCGACTATTTTTACAGGTAATTTTTATGAGCTTTGATAACCCCGATCACCAATTAGATGCCATCGGCCTTCGTTGCCCAGAGCCGGTGATGATGGTACGCGCTGCGATTCGTAAAATGAGCGATGGTGAAACACTGCTTATTATTGCCGACGACCCCTCAACCACCCGCGATATTCCCAGCTTTTGTACCTTTATGGATCACACGCTAGTGGCTAAAGAAGTTGAAGAGTCACCGTATAGGTATGTGGTGAAGAAAGGGCTTTAAGACTGCGTAGGTTGGGTTGAGTTTTACGAAACCCAACTATTTTATAATCTATACGACTTTACTCATCATATATTTCGCTTAAGTGAATACCACCTTCCCAATCGAGCGATAATATTGAATTTTTAACGTATCGATGAAAGCTTGAAAAAGGCCAATCACTTACTTTAGCAACATACTTATGTTTAACTGGATTGTAGTGAATATAATTTATATGATTTTCTAAATCTTGCTCATCTCGTATTTTATGCTCCCAGTAACGCCGCTGCCAAATTCCACGCTCACCTTTGGCTATTCGACTATTATTACAGAACTCAGTTTGTGGTAACTCTCGAGAAAAACCCGACTTTATTAACCGCCAACGAGTTGCATAATTATTATCGTGTTTAGGCAATTGCCAAATAGCATGAAGGTGATCGGGCATGATAACTATTGCTATCGTCTGAACTGGATGCTTTTTTACTACTTTTAAATAAACGCGACGTAATAACTCTATATTTTCAACGAGCAGTGCTTGAGTTCGATCTTCTAAATTAATCGTAAAAAAGTAACATCCGCCCGCCTCTAACACACGTCTATAGCGCATGAAGATTAACCTAAATAATTAAAAAGAGAATAAAATTATAGCTGGTTTTTTAAAAATGTATGTTGGGTTTCGCTGCACTCAACCCAACCTACGTAAAAATTACCTCTTAGTTATCGTCACTTGTGGCTTGTCGTAGTCACTAAAATCAATGCTGACTATGTACGACCCTTTTATTGCGGGTGTGTAACTAAAGTAGTTGTAAATAGTGCTGCAATCGGCGCGTGTTGATTGACCAAGTGTTAGGCTTTGCCCTGATGGCTGTGAATCGCTGTAGCCACAGTTAAAACCTTCACTAAAATCTGCATCGGCTATTTTAAATTCGTAAACTTTGCCAGGGGTCGAAAACCTAACTTGGGCTTGGTAAAGCGCAGGGCCAACTTGTTTAAATTGGTATTGAGGTTCTGCATCCCATAATGTGAAGTCCCCTCTTAAATAAATACTGCGATCCAATTCTTGCTGTGGCAACACATCGTTAATCGAAATTTGGCTAGTACAGGCCGTAAGTAAACCAGCCATTGCTAACGTTAAAATTCGTTTTATGGAGATCATCATTTGTATCCTTTGCATACAGTGAATACTAAAAAGCCAGCATAATGCTGGCTTTTTAAATAGCTATAAGCTGTTATTTTTGTAATACAGAAATATCTGCAATTTCTAAAAATAACCCGCTAAGCTGGCTTAAAAGCGCAAGACGATTTTGCTTAACCGCTTCATCGTCAGCCATTACCATGACATTGTCAAAAAAGTTATCAACACTGTCACGAATGCCTGCTAATTGGCTTAATGCCTCTTGGTAGTTTCCATCGCTGTACAGTGGTGCTAAATCAGTGGCAAATTTTGCAACTTGCGAAGCCAATACTTTTTCAGCATCATCACTTAATAAACCCTGTTCAACATCACCTTGCGTTGTAATGTTATTTTTAGCCAGAATATTACTTACACGCTTATTAGCCGCTGCAAGCGATTCTGCGGCGTCTAATGTACGGAAATGACTTACTGCTTTAACTCGACGATCAAAATCAACAGGCTTGGTTGGACGACGCGCAAGTACGGCTTGAATCACATCTACTTCAATGCCTTCGTCTTGATACCAAGCACGGAAACGCCCTAGCATAAAGTCAAACACATCCGTTGATACATTTAGGTTAGTCAGCTTCTCACCAAACAAGGTTTGTGATTTAGCAACCAAGTCTAAAATATCAAGCGGTAGCTGTTTTTCTACCATGATACGTAATGCACCAATAGCAGCACGACGAAGTGCAAATGGGTCTTTATCACCTTTTGGGGCTTGGCCTATGCCAAAAATACCCACCAGCGTATCAAACTTATCGGCAATGGCGACTGCACAGCTGATCACATTAGTTGGTAAGTTGTCACCGGCAAAACGTGGCATGTATTGCTCGTTTTGTGCCACTGCAACTTCTTCTGCTTCACCATCGTGACGCGCGTAATGCATTCCCATTACACCTTGTACGTCGGTAAATTCCATCACCATTTCGGTCATTAAGTCAGTTTTACTTAATAAGCCTGCACGCGCTGCCAGTGCTTTGTCGGCACTAAGTTGCTCGGCAATGTAACCCGCTAGTTCACTAATACGCTGTGACTTGTCTTTAAGCGTACCAAGTTGTTTTTGGAACAATACGCTATCAAGAGATTCTAAACGGCTTTCTAATGTTTTCTTTTTATCGGTTTCAAAGAAGAACTGTGCATCAGCTAAACGCGGGCGCACTACTTTTTCGTTACCAGAAATAACCACACTAGGATCTTTACTTTCGATGTTAGAGACAAACAAAAACTTGTTTAAAAGTTTGCCGTCTTGATCTAATAACGGAAAGTATTTTTGATCGTCTTTCATGGTGTAAATAAGCGCTTCAGCAGGTACATCTAAAAATGCTTCTTCAAATGTGGCTGTTAGCGTTACTGGCCATTCTACTAATGATGTAACTTCTTCAAGTAAGTCTTCATCCATAGCAACAACGGCATTAACTGCTTTGGCTGCGTCTTCTATTTGCGCGCGAATCTGTGCTTTACGCTGTTCGTAGTCAGCAACAACGTAAGCTGATTTAAGTACATCAAACACCTCATCAGCATGATCAATGCTAATTTTTTCAGGGTGATGAAAACGATGCCCTTGGAGTTGATTACTCACTTGCTTACCAAGAATTTCACCCTCAACCAGTTCACTACCGAACAAAATAGTTACCGTATGCACAGGACGAATAAATTGTGTTTTATTTGCACCCCAACGCATTGGTTTGGGGATAGGTAACTTAGCGAGTGCTTTGCTTATAGCGTCGGTCATTAACGTTTTGGTTTCTTGCCCTGCTACTTTAGCAATGTGCAATAACCATGCGCCTTTATCTGTTTCTAGTGTTTGCGCATCTTTTACTTCAATACCACAACCACGAGCCCAACCCATGGCTGCTTTCGTTGGGTTACCCTCAGCATCAAAAGCGGCTTTAGTTGCAGGGCCACGTTTTTCAACTTCTTTGTCTTGTTGTTTAGCTTCAAGTGCTTTTACTTGTAAACCTAAACGACGAGGCGATGCATACCAGTTCACACCTTGATGACCTAGTTCTAGACTTTCTAATTCTGCTGTTAAGTTTGCAGCAAAGGCTTCGGCTAATTTACGAAGTGCTTTTGGTGGCAACTCTTCGGTGCCAATTTCTACTAATAAATTTTCTGCTGACATGCTTACTTATCCTTACACAGCGGGAAACCAAGTGCTTCACGTGCATCGTAATAACTTTGTGCACACGCTTTTGATAACGCACGAACGCGTAAAATATAACGTTGACGCTCGGTTACTGAAATAGCATGGCGTGCGTCTAATAAGTTAAATGCGTGCGATGCTTTCATTACTTGCTCGTAGGCTGGTAATGGTAGGCTTGCTTCAATTAGCTTTTGGCTCTCAGCTTCACATTTATCAAACTGTTCAAATAAGTCGGCTACGTTTGCATGTTCAAAGTTATAGGTTGATTGCTCAACTTCATTTTGATGGAACACATCACCGTAAGTTACGCGCCCAAATGGACCGTCTGCCCATACAAGGTCGTAAATGCTATCTACGCCTTGAATGTACATTGCTAAACGCTCTAGGCCGTAAGTAATCTCACCCGTTACCGGTGAGCATTCTAAACCGCCCACCTGCTGGAAGTAAGTAAACTGTGTTACCTCCATACCATTTAACCAAATTTCCCAACCTAGTCCCCACGCACCTAATGTAGGTGATTCCCAGTTGTCTTCTACAAAGCGAACTTCGTCAGTTAGGGTATCAATACCTACAGCAGCTAAAGAACCTAAGTAAAGCTCTTGAATATTGTCTGGTGATGGTTTTAACACAACTTGGAATTGGTAGTAATGTTGTAAGCGGTTTGGGTTTTCACCGTAACGACCATCGGTAGGACGACGACACGGTTGAACG
This sequence comes from Pseudoalteromonas sp. S1609, assembly GCF_005887255.1. Lineage (GTDB taxonomy): Bacteria > Pseudomonadota > Gammaproteobacteria > Enterobacterales > Alteromonadaceae > Pseudoalteromonas. Next base: position 15,138 of record NZ_PNDJ01000065.1, read on the forward strand.
TATGCGCTCGACATTGGCTCTGGGCCAATTGATTTTAAAAATGTTTGCGGGTGAAATGTCCCTGCGCCCACTTCCATGTCAAGTGGTTGAATAATGACACAGCCTTGCTGTGCCCAATAATCCTGTAAAGCCAGGATCAAACCTTGAAAGGTTTTAACGTCATATTTTTGCATATTTTGGCTTTTTACTATCTGAGAAGTAGCGTGAAAATTACCCTCAGTATACCTTGTGCACACTCAGGTTTTAAGCAGTTTGTGCGTTTGAAAAAATAAAAAAGGAGCCTAAGGCTCCTTTTTTGTGATTACGATAATGTTTTATACGTCTAAGTTAACCACACGCAGTGCGTTCGTTTCAATAAACTCACGACGCGGCTCAACTTGATCGCCCATTAATGTGGCAAATAATTGATCCGCTGCAACAGCATCTTCAATTGTTACTTGCAACATACGGCGTGCGCTAGGATCCATGGTGGTTTCCCAAAGCTGACTTGGGTTCATTTCACCTAGTCCTTTGTAGCGTTGAATGTAGATCCCGCGCTTAGACTCTGCGATCAACCATTCCAATGCATCCACAAAGTTATCAACAGGTTTTGTTTTCTCACCACGTTGGATATATGCACCCTCTGTGATGATATTAGCAATGTTTTTACCAGTTACAGCAATACGTTGGTAGTCTCTTGATGTAATAAAGTCATAATGTAGTACGTGCGCTTTATCCACACCATGCTGACGAATATTCACAACTGGATAGTACAAGTTGCGCTCTATATCGTGCTCAGTTCCCGCATGGAAAATAGTTGCATCTTCATCACGTTCAATTAAGTCATCAACCAACTCTTTAGTCCAAGCAATTACCTTAGCTTCGTCTGAAAGGTGTTCTTTTTTCAGCTCACTTTGGTAAATCAAACGGTTCATAACTGTGTTCGGATACTTACGCTTTAAGCGCTCGATAACTTTAACCGTGTTTTGATAATCGTGAACAATTGACTCTAATGCTTCACCATCAACTGCTTCAGCACTATCACTAGTGTACAGTGCTGCATTGCTTAGCGCTAAAGATGTAAGGTAATCAACTAATGCTGGATCATCTTTAATATAACGCTCTTGCTTACCTTTTTTCACTTTATAAAGTGGAGGCTGAGCAATATAAATGTAACCACGTTCAACAATTTCCGGCATTTGACGGTAGAAAAATGTTAGTAGCAAAGTACGAATGTGAGAACCATCTACGTCGGCATCGGTCATGATAATGATGCGATGATAACGTAATTTTTCAGGGTTATATTCGTCACGGCCAATACCACAACCTAATGCAGTAATTAGCGTTGCCACTTCTTGCGAAGATAACATTTTATCAAAACGTGCTTTTTCTACGTTTAAGATTTTACCTTTAAGCGGAAGAATCGCTTGATTCTTACGGTTACGACCCTGCTTGGCTGAACCGCCAGCTGAGTCACCCTCCACTATGTATAGTTCAGATTGGGCTGGATCTTTTTCTTGGCAATCCGCTAGTTTACCCGGTAAACCAGCTAAATCCATAGCACCTTTACGGCGGGTCATTTCACGTGCTTTACGGGCTGCTTCACGCGCGCGTGCTGCATCAATAATTTTGCCAACAACAATTTTTGCATCCATTGGGTTTTCTAATAAAAACTCAGTGAATTTTTCAGCCATTGCTTGCTCAACCGCAGACTTAACTTCACTAGATACTAGCTTGTCTTTTGTCTGTGATGAGAATTTAGGATCAGGTACTTTAACACTAACAACAGCCGTTAATCCTTCACGAGCATCATCGCCCGTTGCGTTACTGGTTGTTTTAGCTTTTTTGTTAAAGCCTTCTTTTTCCATGTAGTTATTCAGCGTACGTGTTAGCGCAGATCTAAAACCAGCTAAGTGAGTACCACCATCACGTTGTGGAATGTTATTAGTAAAACAGTAAATGTTTTCTTGGAATGCATCATTCCATTGCATTGATACTTCTACACTAATACCATCTTCTTCACGTTCGTGAGTAAAATGGAACACCCCTTTATGCACAGGTGTTTTATTACGGTTTAAGTATTCAACGAACGCTCTAATACCACCTTCGTATTTAAAATGGTCACTTTTATTTTCTTCGCGCTCATCATTTAAAATGATGCTCACACCTGAGTTCAAAAACGATAACTCGCGTAAACGCTTAGCTAAAATATCGTAATGGAAATCTAGGTTAGTAAACGTTTCTGCACTTGGCCAAAAACGTAACTCAGTACCGGTTGTTTCAGAATCACCAATAGCTGCAAGTGGTGCATCTGGAACACCCATAGTGTAAAACTGCTCGTAAAGTTTACCTTCACGACGAATAGTTAGTTTTAACTTTTCTGATAATGCATTTACTACCGATACACCAACACCGTGTAAGCCACCTGATACTTTATAAGAGTTATCATCAAACTTACCACCAGCGTGTAATACCGTCATAATAACTTCAGCTGCAGATACACCTTCTTCTTCATGTATAGAAGTAGGAATACCACGGCCGTTATCTCTTACAGATACCGAACCGTCTAAGTGAATTGTGACAAATATATCATCACAGTGACCGGCTAAGGCCTCATCGATAGAGTTATCAACGACCTCAAACACCATGTGGTGTAAGCCCGTACCATCATCGGTGTCCCCTATATACATACCAGGACGCTTTCTTACTGCATCTAATCCTTTAAGTACTTTAATACTCGACGAATCATAATTCTCAGACATGGTTAATCCCACTTATCTTGTTATTAGGTTGCCATGTTTCACGTGGAACATTTTTAGTTCTCGTTTCATGGGTTCCACCACAGCAGAAATACTTTCAGATAAAATTGAAGAAATAAATATTTGAGAACTGCAATGTGTCAATAACTGACCCACTTTCTCTTTTGTATCTTCGCTTAGCTCTGAAGGTAAATCATCTATTAGCAATATAGATTGCTTATCTGTCTCTGACTCAATCAAACTATTTTGCGTTACTTTTAACGCATACAACAATAGCTTTAATTGCCCGCGTGAGAATACATTCTCAACGCTGCTGCCAGCGACACTAAAACTAAAATCAGCCTTATGAGGGCCTTTACTAGTAAAGCCTTGACGAGCATCTCGCTCAAAGCTTTGCTCTAACGCATCAGAAAGAGATTCGGCCTCTTTCCAGCCTGCATTAAAGCTAATTTCTAGATCGCGTATTAGCGTTAATTCTGCACACATTTTATCAAAAAACTGCTGCTTAAACCTAGTTATATACGCGATTCTTAATTTATTTATTTGTTCAGCCAGTCTAACAAATTCTTTGTCCCAAAACTTGATTTGGTCAAAATAATTCTTAGGCTTAGATTTCAACAATGCATTGCGCTGTTTTAGCACTTTATTAAACGATTGCCATAAGAAAAAAAACTCATGTTCCACGTGGAACAAACCTAAGTCTAAAAATTTTCTGCGCTCTTTAGGGCCACCAAAAAATAATGAATAGCTTTCTGGTGTAATAACTTGCACTGGCATAAGTTGAGCAAGTTCAGATACTTTTCGACTCGCCTTACCCTGTATTTTTAAATTGGTTTCACCCGTTTGGGTTTTACTTATCCCTATTGGAATAGATAAATCGTGTAACGCTTTTCGGCCATGAATAACAAACTGATCTTGTTGATGAGCGATGATGCTTTTATGTTTAGAGGTTCGGAAAGATTTGCCGTGAGAAAGGTAATAAATAGCCTCTAAAAGGCTGGTTTTTCCGCTGCCGTTTTCACCATAAATTATATTAACGCCGTTAACTGGTTCTAGCGTCAGTGCCTCAATATTACGAAAATATTTGAGGCTCAAATGACTTAAGCTCATTATGTATATATGATCTTATAAACGCATTGGCATAACAACGTACATAGCTTCTTCATCGCCAGCACCTTCTATAAGTGCACTACTGTTTGAATCGGCAAGGGTAAATAATACATCTTCGGTTTTTAATGTATTTAATACATCTAATACATAAGAGACATTAAAGCCTATTTCTAGGTCATCACCCTCGTACATTACTTCAACCACTTCTTCAGCTTGCTCTTGCTCTGGGTTGTTGGCTGTAATTTTTAATAAACCGTTTGATAAATTTAAGCGTACACCACGAAACTTTTCGTTCGATAAAATCGACACACGCTGAAAAGCATTACGAAGCCATTCACGATTCGCGGTAATTACCTTATCGCCACCGCGCGGCAAAACACGACGGTAATCAGGGAATCGACCATCAACTAATTTACTCGTAAAGGTAAATTCAATATCAATAATACGAATGTGGTTGGCACCAAACTGAATAGTTACCAGCTCTTGATCAGCAACCATTAGACGCATAATTTCTTGCACGCCTTTGCGCGGTATAATTAATTGGCGCTGTGTATTTAACGACTGACCTAGTTGTTTTTGTGCAATAGCTAAACGGTGCCCATCAGTGGCAACTGTTTTTATATCGCTATTATCAACTTCAAACGACATGCCGTTTAAGTAATAACGCACATCTTGGTTTGCCATTGAAAAGTGTGTGCTTTCAAGTAATTTACGCAACTCTAAACGCGTTAGTTGAAACTCAACCTCACCATCCCACTGCTCTAAATTAGGAAAATCTTCAGCAGCTAAAGTGGTCAATGAAAAACGACTTTTCCCACTGGTTAAAAGTAACTGATGGTCTTGCAAGCTTAAAGTAAGATCAGAGCCATCCGGTAAACTTTTACAAATATCGAGTAATTTTTTAGCCGGCAATGTGAGTTTAGTATCGGCAACGTCGTCACCTACAAACACACTCGCCACTAATTCAATTTCAAGGTCGGTCCCTGTCATTGAAAGCTGGCCATTTTCTACCACGAGCAATACGTTAGATAAAATAGGTAACGTATGCTTACGCTCAATGGCACCCGATACTTGTACCAATGGTTTTAAAAACTGTTCTCTTGATATTGTTATTTGCATAATAAAGTCAGCCCTAAGATGACAATGTTCTTATTAAGTTTTGGTAATCTTCTTTAATCTCGTGGCTTTCGTCACGTAATGATTTAACTTTGCGACACGCGTGCAGTACTGTTGTATGGTCACGCCCACCAAAAGCATCCCCAATCTCAGGTAAGCTGTGATTAGTGAGTTCTTTAGATAATGCCATAGCAACTTGGCGAGGCCTTGCTATAGAGCGGCTACGGCGCTTAGACAGTAAATCAGATACACGTATTCTATAGTATTCTGCAACCGTACGTTGAATGTTGTCTATGGTGACTAGTTTGTCTTGCAGTGCTAATAAATCACGCAGTGCTTCTTTTACAAAGTCGATAGAAATTGGGCGGCCGGTAAAGTTTGCGTTAGCAATTACACGGTTTAATGCACCTTCAAGCTCACGTACGTTTGAGCGTAATTTTTTCGCAATAAAAAATGCCACTTCATGCGGTAAGTTAATTTTACTTTGCTGGGCTTTTTTCATCAAAATAGCAACGCGTGTTTCAAGCTCTGGCGGCTCAATCGCGATGGTTAACCCCCAACCAAAACGAGATTTAAGACGATCTTCAACCCCTTCAATCTCTTTAGGGTAACGGTCAGAGGTTAAAATAATTTGTTGGTTACCTTCTAATAATGCATTAAAGGTATGAAAGAATTCTTCTTGAGAACGTTCTTTATTAGCAAAAAATTGAATGTCATCAATCATTAATGCATCAACACTACGGTAATAACGCTTAAACTCTTCAATCGCATTATTTTGCAGTGCTTTAACCATGTCTTGAACGAAACGTTCTGAATGCATGTAAACAATTTTAGCATCGGGCTTATTGGCCATAATACCGTTGCCTACCGCATGTAATAAATGCGTCTTACCTAAGCCTGTACCACCGTAAATAAATACAGGGTTAAATGCAGAGCCAGGGTTGTCTGCTACCTGAGTGGCAGCCGCTTTTGCTAATTGGTTAGATTTACCCTCAACAAAGCTATCAAAGGTATAGTTTTCTTTAATGTTTGATTTATAACCAGATTTAGGAGCTGGTTCTACAACCGGTTTTTGTTCTCGAGGTTGTTGTTTTGCCGTTGATTGCGTGCTTGGGGCTGATTGTGTTTCAACCACCGGTGCAGCTTGTGTATTTAATAGCGGCTTACTACCTACATCAAAACGTAACTCGGGGGCTTCTACACCACAAATTTCTACCAATAATTCATTTATTCTATTTAAGTACTTCTCTCTCACCCAATCAAGTACGAAACGATTAGGCGCATAAATCGTCAAGGTATCTTCGGTACTTTCTGCTTGAAGTGGTCTGACCCACATACTGAATTGCTGCGAAGGCAATTCATCTTGCAATACATATAAACAACTTTGCCAAACCGACAGATACACAGTAAAACTCCCAGAGATATAATTTTTATTCCCGCACATCAATAATGATTCAAAAATCACACCTGTATTGCGTTTAAATGGCTCAATAAGCAGCCCAAGACCGACTATTATGAATGCACTTTATCCACAAGTAAAAGATTGATTTTTGTAAAATTGTTGATATCGATGTATAAATATAATAACAGACTGATTTAAATAGCTTTTTATTTTAAAGCTTGATTAGAGATCATAACAAAACTGGCAACAGATCGCGACCACAATTTACGATCTAATTTACTTTTCCCATGCTTTTATTCACTTTTTATACAGGGGCTGTGGAAAACTTCTTATTTATGATGATCCTATCGGATCATGAAAATTGATCATAAATAAACATGCTTTACGCAATCTATTATGATTGACTTTTCGTCACTTCATCTATAATATCTCGCGCTCGCAATGGCACCTGTGCCAGGATCGCGACCTGCATAGGATGTTTTAACTTTAACCGATCGGATGAGATTGTTATGAAAAGAACTTTTCAACCTAGCGTTTTAAAACGCAAACGTACACACGGTTTCCGTGCTCGTATGGCAACTGTAAATGGCCGTAAAGTATTAGCTCGTCGCCGTGCTAAAGGCCGCAAAGTTCTTTCTGCTTAATTTATAAGTGGAAGACTTTAGCTTTGGCAGGGAGTTACGTCTGTTAACTCCCTCGCATTACTCTCGCATATTTAACGAACCCGCTCGGGCTGCAACTCCTTTCTTTACCTTATTAGCAAAACCAAGTGACCAGTCAAAACCTAGGTTAGGCCTTACTGTTGCTAAAAAACGTGTAAAAAAGGCATGTCAACGAAACCGTATTAAACGTCTTGCTCGCGAAAGTTTTCGTTTAAATCAACACACGCTCGATAATATTGATATTGTGTTGATGGTTAAAAGTGGCATTGATGAACAGTCTAATGAAGAATTAACCAAACAACTTACAAAGCTGTGGCGTAAGATTAATGAACGCTGCAAACCTGGTGCCCCTAAACCGCCACCATTTAAAAAACGCCCAAACAAATCAGCTAAATCGACTAAACAAACCCAATAGCAATAGAATTACAGGGTTAATTAAGGTATCTTTAGCTCACCTTTTAATCATGCGTTTAAAATCTCATAGTGAGTCTTTAAATACATGGTATCTATTCACTAAACATAACGTAGGGGCATGTACAACATGAGGTTACTTAAACCACTTGCTGCTTTACCAACACGTTGTTTAGTTTTATTTATCCGCGGTTATCAAAAGTGGATTAGCCCGCTATTAGGTCCGCATTGTCGTTTTAATCCAACATGCTCTAGTTACGCTATTCAAGCAATTAATTTGCATGGATCGGTAAAAGGGAGTTGGTTAGCAGTTAAACGCATATTAAAATGCCATCCTTTACATTCAGGCGGAGACGACCCCGTACCTGAAAAATTAACCCGTATTAACCACCAACACGAGAAATAAGAGCTGTTATGGAATCGCAACGCACGTTTTTATTCATCGGCCTAATGCTAGTGTCGTTTTTATTATTTCAAGAGTGGAATAATGACTACAACACACCAAAAGCCGATCCTAGTGCCAACACACAAACACTACAATCTAACTCACCTGATTCTGATGATTATGTACCTTCGTCAACAGACGGTGATTTACCAACTGCAGCAATCAGTGCAAAACGTTCAGTAATCGATATCACAACTGACGTATTCACTGTAAAAATAGATACCCGCGGTGGTGATATTGTTGAATCAGACCTACTGCAATACGAAGAAGTAAAAGGTGAAGAAACACCCTTTATGCTTTTGGGTGAGTTTGATGGCAATCAATACTTCTCTCAAAGTGGTTTAATTGGTTTAAATGGCCCAGATGCATCTGCAAATGGCCGCCCTGTTTATAGTACACAGCAAAAAAGCTATACAATGAATGGTGATGAACTGCGTGTTCCTTTAACGTTTACTGATAGCAAAGGTGTTACCTTTACTAAAACCTATGTATTCAAAAAAGGCCAATACGACGTTGCTCTTGAGTACACTGTAAACAACACCACTGCTGAGCCAATTCAAGTACAGCTTTACACGCAAATTAAACGTACTGTGCAAGAAAAAGGTAGCTTAGTTGACCAGAACTATCTTGGTGCTGCTTATGGCTCTAGCGAAGAGAAATATGAAAAGTACAGTTTTTCAGACATGGCTGATAAAAACCTCAGTATTAATACTCAAGGTGGTTATGTTGCCTTTATTCAGCATTACTTTGTAAGTGCTTGGGTACCAATGCAAGATCAAACTAATACTCTTTATAGTTTAATTACTAAAAGTAATGCGGCTATTATTGGTGTTAAAGACGAAGCGGTAAATGTTCAAGCTGGTAGTGAGCAAGTACTTACTGCAACTTATTACATGGGCCCTAAAGAGTCAGATAAACTTGAAGCCATTCATCCAGACCTAGACTTAACAGTTGATTATGGTTGGTTGTTTTTCATTTCGCAGCCGTTATTTGTGCTATTAAAATGGTTACACAGTATTTTAGGTAACTGGGGTGTAGCAATTATTGCCATCACTATTATCGTTAAAACATTAATGTACCCACTGACTAAAGCACAGTACACCTCAATGGCTAAAATGCGTGCATTACAGCCTAAGATGAAAGCGCTAAAAGAAAAGTATGGCGATGATCGTCAAAAATTCGGCCAAGCGACTATGGAAATGTACCGTAAAGAAAAAGTGAACCCTATGGGTGGCTGTTTCCCTATTTTACTGCAAATGCCAATCTTCTTAGCCTTGTTCTATGTATTCTTAGAGTCTACAGAACTTCGTCACGCTGAATTTGTACTTTGGTTAACTGACCTTTCTGCGAAAGACCCATACTACGTATTACCAATTTTATTTGGTGCGAGTATGTTCATAACGCAAAAACTACAACCTATGACGGTTACCGATCCAATGCAGCAAAAAATGATGACCTTTATGCCGGTTATCTTCTCTGTATTCTTCTTATGGTTCCCATCTGGTTTAGTACTTTACTGGTTAGTGTCTAACCTTATTTCTATTGTCCAGATGTTAATCATCTACCGTGGCATGGAAAAGAAAGGAATTAAAGTAAGGGGCGATTAAACTCCCTACTTATATAAAGGCGACTTAGGTCGCCTTTTTTATTGCCTATTTTTTATAACAGCATTCGCGAGTGCCTATTTGATAGGTTACAATACCGCCATTACGTTATTTAAGTTGGCAAATAAACCGCATGATCAATCACGATACAATTGCAGCACAAGCCACTGCCCCAGGCCGAGGCGGTGTTGGTATTATTCGCGTTTCAGGAAACCTAGCCAAACAGGTTGCTGAAAAAATAATAGGCAAAGTCCCTAAAGTTCGTTATGCCGACTATGTGCCATTTAACACCCTTGCAGGTCAGCAACTTGACCAAGGTATTGCGATTTACTTTGCTGGCCCACACTCATTTACCGGTGAAGACGTACTCGAACTCCAAGGCCATGGTGGCCCTGTTGTTCTTGATATGCTACTCAAAGAAATAAGTAAAATAGACGGTGTGCGTTTAGCTAAACCAGGTGAATTCTCTGAGCGTGCGTTTATGAACGACAAGCTTGATTTAACTCAAGCAGAAGCAATCGCCGACTTAATTAATGCAACTAGCGAGCAAGCCGCTAAAAGTGCTCTACAATCACTTCAAGGGCAATTCTCTAAGCACATAGAAACCTTAGTTGAAAAAGTCATTCACTTACGTATGTATGTGGAAGCAGCTATTGATTTCCCTGACGAAGAAATCGATTTTTTATCAGACGGAAAAGTGGGTGGTGATTTAAATGCCATCATCGAGCAGCTTAATGCCGTAACCAATCAAGCCAAACAAGGCAGCATAATGCGCGAAGGTATGCGCGTCGTTATTGCTGGTCGCCCTAATGCAGGTAAATCAAGCTTACTTAATGCATTAGCAGGGCGAGAAGCGGCTATCGTAACTGAAATAGCCGGCACCACACGTGACGTATTACGTGAGCATATACATATAGATGGTATGCCACTACATATAATAGATACCGCAGGCCTACGAGAAAGCCCAGATAAGGTAGAGCAAATAGGCATTGAACGTGCCTGGGATGAAATAAACCAAGCCGATCGGGTGCTATTTATGCTTGATGGCACCGACACCACTGATACCGATCCACATGCTATTTGGCCTGAATTTATGGCTAAGTTACCCCAAGGTATGGGCGTGACTGTGATCAGAAATAAAGCCGATTTATCAGGTGATGTAGTCGGCATAGATCAAAAACAACAATATCCGGTCATCAGTTTAAGCGCTAAAAATGCTGATGGTATAGAGTTAGTTCGTACTCACTTAAAAGCTTGCATTGGTTTTGATGGTGCTACAGAAGGTGGTTTTATGGCACGCCGTCGTCACTTAGATGCACTAGAACATGCTGCGTATCATTTAGATACAGGTAAAACACAATTAGAGATGCATGTGGCCGGTGAAATCCTCGCGGAAGAACTGCGTTTAACACAGCAGTATCTTAACGAAATAACTGGTGAATTTACTTCTGATGATTTGCTTGGCAAAATTTTCAGCTCGTTCTGTATCGGTAAATAGTCGAACTATTAATTTGATCATTAAGGGCACTTAGGTGCCCTTTTTACTGCCTAATATCTTTAATATAGACCCACCAAAATGCATTTCAATAACTCACTTTAAAAACTAAACAGACTAAAAATACAGCTAAGTTGCACCAATATTAGCCTCCATTTATGTTTAAAATGTGTTTAAGGCAGATGAGCTAAACCTATAATCACACCAAACAGCAGATAAACTACCTACATTCATAGTAAAAAATTAAGCTTATCTCCCCCTAAAAGAGAACCTATTACATTAGCTTTTCAAGCTTGGCCATAGGTAATTATTAAACCATAAAAATAAAACGTACCTAAAAAGTAAGTTTGATCGCCCACTCCACCAGCAAAATATAGTTAATTTCTTAGTTTATATTGATGAAAATTATTTTTTGCAGATCAGTTATCCACAATTGGGATTTTATTGCCTTGAAAATGAGTTAAAAGCGATAAAAAGTAAAAATATGCTGTGTTTAAATCAGTTAAATAGCGATTTTTAGAAAATAAAAATGGATTTTTAGTCTGATCTGCATAAATAGATCATTTTTTAAAATTATTTTCGATCCCAACTTTAAGTTATCAACATGCTTTGTATCCACACTAAGATCAACACGCCTTTATCTATAAATTTGTACTAGCTGGTGGTTAACACTCAATATAAAATCAATAACTTAGCAAATTATTAATAATATTGGTTTTTAGTTAAGCAGAGCTTTCCCCAACCTTATCAACAACTTGATCAGAAGATTACATTTAAAGATATTTTGTTAAATCGTTAATAATCAATAAGTTAAGCAAGCAATTAATACCAAGGCTTAAATTACCACAAAAATAGTTATACAAAATAACACTCTTAACTTTACTGTTATACTCACTGAGCTATCATAGGCAGCAATTAAAACTAATAGTGATCAGCCATATTCATGAGTTCAGTAAATATTATCGTTGGTAGTCAAATGGGATCCGCCGAGTACGTTGCAGAGCAGTTAAATGATGCACTTAACAACCAAGGGATTAATAGCCAACTACATGATCAACCTGAATTTAATGAAATAGATCAACAAAATACTATTTGGTTAGTTTGTACATCGACCTACGGTGCGGGTGATTACCCTGACAACCTGATTGGTTTTATCGAACAAGTATCGCAAGTGGATGATCTTTCGCATTTAAAGTATTCGGTTATTGCACTTGGCGATACTAGTTACGACACTTATAACCTTGCAGGGCGTAATGTAGATACTCTTTTAAGCCAAAAAGGCGCTGTAAAAGTAGCACAACGTTTAGAGCTTAATATTCTTGATGAAGCACTGCCCGAAGATACGGCCTTAGCTTGGTTAGACTCATGGATAGCACAGACAGGTTTAAAATAGAAAGATCAAGCGAAAAGTTATAAATAAAGTTACCCACAATTTGCTAATAATTTAATAAGTTTTGTGGATAAACACTGATTAAACTGCTTTTTTAGCCATGCTTATCCATGGGATAAGATCGAGACTTGATCGGCCTGTGTATAACAGCCTGTTTTGATCAGAGCTTATTTGCCTGAAGATCCGATCATACTAACACCTTTAGATCCGATCTAATTATATGTTTTTAATCATGATCTAAAGCTTATCAACAGAAAACCCGATCAGTAGTAGTAATAGTATTAAAAGATCTCTTTAAAAGATCCTTTATATTATTAGAGATCACTTACTTAGATCTTGAGCACTGTTTAATCATTTATCTTCTGCTAATTTCTAGGTAGAATACGCTCCCTTTTGAAGTTTACTGGTTTGATTTAAGTAGGATCCCATTAATGATTTTTCACGAAAATTTTGACGTTATCGTAGTAGGTGGTGGACATGCAGGCACTGAAGCCGCATTGGCAGCTGCCCGTATGGGGATGAATACCCTGCTGCTGACTCACAATATGGATACCCTTGGTCAAATGTCTTGTAACCCAGCAATTGGTGGCATTGGCAAAGGCCATCTGGTTAAAGAAATTGATGCCCTAGGTGGCGCAATGGCGCAAGCTATTGACAAAGGCGGGATCCAATTCCGCACGCTGAATTCTTCTAAAGGCCCTGCTGTACGAGCAACGCGTGCACAAGCGGATCGTGCCTTGTACAAAGCGGCTATTCAAAACACACTTCAAAACCAAGAAAACTTAAAGATTTTTCAGCAATCATGTGATGATCTAATCGTTGAAAATGATCGTGTAACCGGTGTGGTGACACAAATGGGTTTACGTTTTAGTGCACCTAGTGTGGTACTAACCGTGGGTACATTCTTAGGCGGTCAAATTCATATCGGCCTTGAAAATTTCAAAGGTGGCAGAGCTGGCGATCCGCCTTCAATTGCCTTAGCTGATCGCTTACGTGAATTACCATTTAGAGTAGATCGCTTAAAAACCGGCACGCCACCGCGTATTGATGCCCGGACTGTTGATTTTAGTAAAATGCAAGAACAACCAGGTGATGCACCAACACCGGTATTCTCATTTATGGGTAAACAAAGCGACCACCCACAACAAATTCCGTGTTACATCACTTACACCAATGAAAAAACACATGATGTTATTCGCAAAAACCTACATCGCTCACCTATGTACTCAGGTGTTATCGAAGGAATAGGCCCACGTTACTGTCCGTCTATTGAAGATAAAATTGTACGTTTTGCTGATAAAGATAAACACCAGATATTTGTAGAACCAGAAGGTTTAACGTCATACGAGTTATACCCTAACGGTATTTCAACTAGCTTACCGTTCGATGTACAGTTAGAAATTGTGCAATCGATCACCGGCTTTGAGAACGCACATATTTGTCGTCCTGGCTACGCTATTGAATATGACTTTTTTGATCCACGCGATTTAAAACAATCATTAGAAACAAAGTTTATTGATGGCTTATTTTTTGCTGGTCAAATTAATGGTACTACCGGTTACGAAGAAGCGGGTGCGCAAGGTCTGATCGCAGGTATGAATGCAGCATTACAAGTACAAGGTAAAGAGTCGTGGACACCACGTCGTGATGAAGCCTATGTTGGCGTACTGATTGACGACTTAGCAACACTGGGTACAAAAGAACCGTACCGTATGTTTACTAGCCGCGCTGAATACCGTTTGCTACTTCGTGAAGACAACGCTGATATTCGTTTAACTGAAAAAGGTCGTGAATTAGGTTTAGTTAACGATGAACGTTGGCAAGCATTCAACGAAAAAATGGAAGTGATCGCTAAAGAGAAACAGCGTATTAAAGATACCTGGATCCATAAAGATCATGCCATGGTTAATAAAGTAAACGAATTACTAAAAACACCACTTGTGCGTGAAGCCAGCTTAGAAGAATTACTGCGTCGTCCAGAAGTGCGTTATAACGACTTGATGGCGATCGAAGGACTCGGATCTGAGTTCACTAATCAGGCCGCCCTAGAACAGGTTGAAATTCATACGAAGTACGCAGGTTATATCGCGCGTCAACAAGATGAGATCAATAAGCAGCTTCGTCATGAAGAAACAATTTTACCAAAAGAGTTTGATTATAAAACCGTCTCTGGTTTATCAAACGAAGTAGTTGCTAAGCTAATTGATGCTCGTCCAGACACTATCGGCCAAGCTTCGCGTATTTCTGGTATCACCCCAGCGGCGATTTCGCTATTATTAGTGTATCTGAAGAAGCAAGGCTTGTTACGCAAAACTGCGTAACGGTAAAGGTACATTGTGTTACAGCAACAATTAACAACTTTGTTAGCGCAAACTGATATTGCGCTAACACAAAAACAACAGCAACAACTTGTCCGCTATGTTGAATTACTCGATAAGTGGAATAAAGCCTATAACTTAACCTCGGTACGTTTGCCTCAAGAAATGATGGTTAAACATATAATGGATAGCTTAGTTGTTGCTCCTCACTTGACCGGTCATCATTATATTGATGTTGGCACAGGTCCTGGTTTACCTGGCATAGTGTTAGCCATTGCTTTACCTGATACGCAATTTGTATTATTAGATAGTTTAGGTAAACGTGTGCGATTTTTAATGCATGTTAAACATGAGCTTGGTCTTGATAATGTCACCCCGGTGCAGTCAAGAGTTGAAGAATATCAACCAAGTGTTAAATTAGATGGCGTACTAAGTCGTGCATTTGCATCGTTACAAGATATGATTGACTGGTGCTCGCACTTAATTGATCATTCAGGTAAGTTCATTGCACTTAAAGGGGTATTTCCAAGTGAGGAATTAGACTCACTCCCTACAGGTGTTAAGTTTGAGCAAAAAATTGCATTAGAAGTACCGGATTTAGATGCACAACGACATTTAATAATTCTTTCTAAAGACTAGGGATCAGAGACACTGTGGCAAAAGTCATCGCATTAGCAAATCAAAAAGGTGGAGTAGGTAAAACTACCACTGCCGTTAATCTCGCTGCATCTATGGCTGCAACGAAGCGTAAAGTGCTGTTAATAGATCTCGACCCGCAAGGCAATGCGACCATGGGCAGTGGTGTCGACAAATATGGTGACGTCCCTACTATCTATGACTTGCTCATAGAAGATAAGCCTATTGATGAAGTGATTATTAAAGAAACCTCAGGCGAATATCATATGATTGCTGCAAACGGTGATGTGACCGCTGCAGAAGTTAAGCTGATGGAATTATTTGCGCGAGAAGTACGTTTGCGTAACGCGCTTGAAAAAATACAAGATCAGTATGAGTTTATTTTTATAGACTGCCCGCCTTCTTTAAATATGTTAACCGTTAATGCTATGGCCGCTGCCGATTCTATTTTAGTACCTATGCAATGTGAATATTATGCATTGGAAGGATTAACAGCATTAATGGACACGATTACGCAACTTGCTAAGTTAGTTAACCCTAACTTACAGATTGAAGGCATACTTCGTACTATGTACGATCCGCGTAATCGACTAGCAAATGATGTATCAGAACAATTAAAACAACATTTTGGCGATAAAGTATACCGTACGGTGATCCCACGTAATGTTCGACTTGCAGAAGCCCCAAGTTTTGGTGCCCCAGCAATGTACTACGATCGAGCATCAAGTGGCGCGAAAGCTTATTTAGCTCTCGCTGGTGAAATGCTACGCAGAAAAGAAAAAACAACTCCCGTTGTCGCCTAACTTTGAGGTAAAAAAATAACATGTCTGCTAAAAAACGAGGTTTAGGCCGAGGACTCGATGCGCTTTTAAGTTCATCTAAACCTGCACCAAGCGATCGCAAGGAACAGGATACTGCTAACGTAACCAGCGCAGTTGAAAATGCAGCGCAGCCTAGCAACAGTGAATTACAAAAACTACCGATCGAGCTTTTACACTCAGGTAAATACCAACCTCGTAAAGACATGTCTGAAGAGGCACTCGAAGAACTCGCCAGTTCGATACGCTCACAAGGAATTATTCAACCTATCGTTGTACGCCCTGTTGCGCATAACAGCTATGAGATTATTGCCGGTGAACGTCGCTGGCGTGCTGCGCAAATAGCTAAGCTTGAGTTTGTACCCTGTATTATTAAAGATGTACCTGATGAAGCTGCCGTTGCTATTGCTCTGATTGAAAATATTCAGCGTGAAGACTTAAACGCTATGGAAGAAGCGATTGCACTTAATCGGTTGCTTAATGAGTTTGAGTTAACACATCAACAAGTGGCTGATGCAGTTGGTAAATCACGTACGACCGTGACTAACTTATTACGCTTAAATAATCTAAATAACGATGTAAAGATATTGTTAGAGCATGGTGACATTGAAATGGGCCACGCACGTTGCTTATTAGCACTTGAAGGCGAAGTGCAATCAGATGCAGCCCGTTTAGCTGTTGCAAAGGCATTGACCGTTCGCGAAACTGAAAAACTAGTTCGCTCTATTTTAGAGCCAGCTCCAGCAAAAGAAGTAATAGAAAAAGACCCAGATGTTAAACAGTTAGAGCAGCAGCTTGCTGATAACCTAGGGGCAAAGGTAGAAATAAATTACAACAAAAAAGGCAAAGGGAAGTTGGTTATTTCTTACACTAATCTTGACGAGTTAGACGGTATTTTAAACCGTATCAATCAAGACTATTCCCACCATTAATTTATTGGATGTCTAAAAAGGGACATTTACATCGATTTTGTGTTACAAAGCACCTACTCAAGTTGCAAAACTGGCAGGATTAAGTATAATTTCGCCAGTTTTCATACCCTGACAATTAGAGCGTCATAAAGGTTAATTAAAAGTGACTAATAAGTTAGCAAGCCCGTATAGGCTTGCCGCATTAAAATTAATTTGCCTTCAGGGATTTGTAGCCCTTTTAGCTGCACTAATAATTTTTATAGGTTGGGAAACCAATGCCGCACTTTCAGCTCTAGCTGGTGGCGCAGTCGCAGTACTTCCTAACTTTGTATTTGCGCTTTATGCATTCAGATATATGGGTGCAAGTCGAGCAAATCAAGCGTATGCCTCGTTGAAACGCGGCAACGGATTAAAATTTATGCTAACAATCGTTTTGTTTGCACTAATGCTAAAGCTTTATCCGGTAGTACTGCTACCTTTCTTTTGTGCTTATGTGTTGGTGTTGTTTACAGGATTGTTTACACCCGTTTTTTTTAAACATTAACTTTTGGGATATAACATGGCTGCAGAAGAAGTTACTCTATCTAGCCATATTCAGCACCACTTAACCAATGCTAAGATGTGCTCGACCGACGCTGGTCTTGCCTTCAATAAAGCATGTACGGATAGTGGCTTCTGGACATGGCATATAGATACCCTCGCATGGTCTATCGGACTAGGTCTAATATTTTTATGGATCTTCCGTAGTGCCGCAAAAAAATCAACTCTGGGTGTACCTGGAAAACTTCAATGTTTCATTGAAATGGTTGTTGAGTTCGTTGGCGACAACGTACGCGATACCTTCCACGGTAAAAGTAAGCTAATTGCACCATTAGCATTAACAATATTCGTTTGGATATTCTTAATGAACTTAATGGATTTAATCCCAGTTGACTTCCTACCTGCATTTGCTGGCTTTGTTGGCGAAACTGCATTCGGTATGGATTCACACGACGTATACATGAAAATTGTACCAACTACAGATATCAACATGACAGCTGCACTTGCGCTGGGTGTGTTCACTCTAATGATTGGTTACTCAATTAAAATCAAAGGTATCGGCGGTTTTATTAAAGAACTAACACTTCACCCGTTTAGTTCAAACAATACAGCTATGCAGATTCTTTTAATCCCATTCAACCTATTACTAGAACTTATCGCATTGGTTTCTAAGCCGTTTTCACTGGCACTGCGTTTGTTCGGTAACTTATATGCAGGTGAATTAATCTTCATCCTTATAGGCGCTATAGGTTTAATGCAACTACCGTTGCACTTTGTGTGGGCTGTATTCCATATCTTGGTAATTGTATTGCAAGCATTCGTATTCATGATGCTAACAATCGTATACCTAAGCATGGCAAGTTCGGATAATCACTAATTTATAACTTTTAATTTTTACTTTTAATTACAATTGAAACTTTGGAGAAAAAAATGGAACTAGTATTAGGTCTTAAGTACATCGCAGTAGCTTTACTTATCGGCTTCGGTGCAATCGGCACAGCAATCGGTTTTGGTAACATGGGCGGTAAATTCCTTGAAGCATGTGCGCGTCAACCTGAGCTTGCACCATCGCTACAAGTTAAAATGTTTATCCTTGCTGGTCTAATCGATGCTGTAGCAATGATTGGTGTTGGTATCGCGATGGTATTGTTGTTCGTACTTTAATTTTATTTTTTGAACAGCTTACTATTTAAGGAGGAGCGGTTGTGAACTTAAACGCCACTCTTATCGGTGAATTAATTGCGTTTACGGTGTTCGTATTATTTTGTATGAAATACGTATGGCCACCACTAAACGGTGCAATTGAAGCTCGCCAGAAGAAAATCGAAGATGGTTTAGCTGCCTCTGATAGAGCCGAGAAAGACTTAGAACTAGCGCAACAGAAAGCTGCAGAACAGCTTAAAGATGCAAAGGCTCAAGCGGCTGATATCATTGATCAAGCTAAAAAGCGTGCCGTGCTAATTGTTGACGAAGAAACTGTTCGTGGTCAGCAAGAGCGTGAAAAAATTATTGCTCAAGGGCACTCTGAAATTGAATCAGAGCGTAACCGTGTGACAGAAGAGCTACGTAAGCAAGTAGCAACTCTGGCAGTGGTTGGCGCAGAAAGAATTTTAGAGCGCGAAATCAATCAAGCCGCACATAGTGACATCGTTGAAAAACTTGTCGCTGAGCTGTAATTAGGAGGGTATGAGCATGTCTGAATTGACTACTATCGCTCGCCCATACGCTAAAGCGGCTTTTGAACTTGCCGTTGAAAAAGGCGCTATTGATAGCTGGAATGACATGTTGTTCTTTGCTGGCCACGTTGCCAGCAATGAACAGGCATCTACCATTTTAGCTGGATTGCCTACTGCTACCGCACAAGCTGAGTTATTTATTAACTTATGTGGTGAGCAGCTCAACGAACAAGGTCAGAACCTAGTTAAGGTGATGGCTGAAAATGGACGTTTGATTGCACTACCTGAAGTTGCCCATTTATTTTCTGCTTTAAAAGCAGACTATGAAAAAGAAATCGATATTGATGTGATTTCGGCAACACCTCTTGCTGCAGCCCAGCAAGAATCACTGGTAGCGGCACTTGAAAAACGTTTCGCACGCAAAGTTAAGCTGAATTGTAGTGAAGACGCTACAGTAGTTGGCGGCCTTATTATTAAGGCAGGCGACACTGTAATTGACGGCTCTTTACGCGGTAAATTAAATCGCTTAGCCACAACACTACAATCGTAATTGGGAAAAAGAGCATGCAACTTAATTCCACTGAAATTTCAGATCTGATCAAACAACGTATTGAGAAGTTCGAAGTTGTAAGTGAAGCTCGTAACGAAGGTACAATTGTATCTGTTACTGACGGTATCATTCGCATCCACGGTCTAGCTGACTGTATGCAAGGTGAGATGATTGAGCTTCCTGGCAACCGTTATGCTATCGCACTAAACCTTGAGCGCGACTCAATTGGTGCAGTAGTAATGGGTCCTTACGCTGACCTTACAGAAGGCGTAAAAGTATACACAACTGGTCGTATCTTAGAAGTTCCTGTTGGTGCGGGTCTACTTGGTCGTGTTGTAAACACACTAGGTGCTCCTATCGATGGTAAAGGCGCTTTAGATAACGACGGGTTTGAACCTGTAGAAAAAATTGCACCTGGTGTAATCGAGCGTCAATCAGTAGATGAGCCAGTACAAACTGGTTACAAATCTATCGATGCGATGATTCCAGTTGGTCGTGGTCAGCGTGAGCTTGTTATCGGTGACCGCCAAACAGGTAAAACTGCACTAGCAATCGATGCAATCATCAACCAAAAAGACACAGGCGTTAAGTGTGTGTACGTAGCGGTTGGTCAAAAAGCATCTACTATTGCTAACGTAGTACGTAAATTAGAAGAGCACGGTGCACTTGCAAATACTATCGTAGTTGTAGCATCTGCTTCTGAATCTGCGGCACTTCAGTACTTAGCACCGTTCTCGGGCTGTACTATGGGTGAATACTTCCGTGACCGTGGTGAAAACGCATTAATCGTATATGATGATTTATCTAAGCAAGCTGTTGCTTACCGTCAAATCTCATTGCTACTTAAGCGTCCACCAGGCCGTGAAGCATACCCAGGTGACGTATTCTACCTTCACTCGCGTCTTTTAGAGCGTGCATCACGTGTAAACACTGATTACGTAGAAAAGTTCACTAATGGTGAAGTGAAAGGTAAAACAGGTTCATTGACGGCATTGCCTATCATTGAAACTCAAGGCGGCGACGTTTCTGCGTTCGTACCGACAAACGTTATCTCTATCACCGATGGTCAGATCTTCTTAGAAACTGACTTATTCAACTCAGGTATCCGTCCGGCAGTAAATGCTGGTATCTCGGTATCGCGTGTTGGTGGTGCTGCACAAACTAAAATCGTTAAGAAACTAGGTGGCGGTATCCGTCTAGCCCTAGCTCAGTACCGTGAATTAGCTGCGTTCTCGCAGTTCGCGTCTGACCTTGATGATGCTACTCGTGCTCAACTTGAGCATGGTGAGCGTGTGACAGAGCTAATGAAGCAGAAACAGTACGCGCCAATGTCTGTTGCTGAAATGTCTTTGTCGTTATTTGCAGCTGAGAAAGGTTACTTGCAAGACATCGAAATCTCTAAAATCATGGATTTCGAAGCGGCATTACTTTCTTTCGCAAATAGCACATACGCAGAGCTTATGGCTCAAATCAATGAAACTGGTAACTACAACGCCGAGATCGAAGCGCAGCTTAAAGAACTTCTAGAGAAGTGCAAGTCTACGCAAACTTGGTAATTTAGTTATTAATGGTGTGCTTTATATTCTAAGGCACACCTTGATTCGGAGAGAGAGTCATGGCCAGCGGAAAAGAGATTAAAAGCAAGATCGGCAGTATTAAAAATACTCAAAAGATCACTAGCGCAATGGAAATGGTTGCTGCGTCTAAAATGAAAAAGGCGCAAGAACGAGTGGCTTCAAGCCGTCCATACGCTGAAAAATTACGTAAAGTGATTGGTCGTGTTGCTCAAGCAAATCTTGATTTTACTCACCCGTTCTTAGAAGAGCGTGAAGTAAAACGAGTTGGTTATATTGTTATCTCTACTGACCGTGGTCTATGTGGCGGCTTAAACTCAAATGAGTTTAAGAAAGTTGCATTAGACATTAAAGCGTGGAAAGAGAAAGGCGTAGATGCTGATTTTGCTACTTTAGGTAGTAAAGCAGCTGGCTTCTTTCAGCGTTTTGGTGGTCAAGTGCTTGCTAAAAAAGCAGGTCTTGGAGATAAGCCTTCAGTACAGGACGTAATTGGTCCGGTAAAAATAATGCTAGATGCATTCTCTGAAGGTAAAATTGACCGTTTATTCCTGGTATATAACAACTTTGTTAATACCATGAAGCAAGAGCCAATAGTAGATCAGTTACTCCCTTTGCC
This sequence comes from Pseudoalteromonas sp. S1609, assembly GCF_005887255.1. Taxonomy (GTDB): domain Bacteria; phylum Pseudomonadota; class Gammaproteobacteria; order Enterobacterales; family Alteromonadaceae; genus Pseudoalteromonas. The sequence goes on from NZ_PNDJ01000065.1 coordinate 37,150, forward strand.
AAAAGCTGAAGAAGAAGTATCTACACATGCGTGGGATTACTTATATGAACCAAACCCAGAGGCTATTTTAGAGTCTTTGTTAGTACGTTTCATTGAATCTCAAGTATACCAAGGTGTAGTTGAAAACGCTGCCTCTGAACAGGCTGCCCGCATGGTTGCAATGAAAGCTGCAACTGATAATGCCGGTGACCTTATGGATGAGTTACAGCTTGTATATAACAAAGCTCGCCAAGCAGCAATCACACAAGAAATTAGTGAGATTTGTTCTGGTTCAGCAGCAGTTTAATGCTTCAGGCAAAGATTAACGAGAGGAATAGACATGAGTTTAGGTAAGGTCGTCCAAATTATCGGCGCCGTTGTGGATATCGAATTTCCACAAGACAGCGTGCCAGCCGTATATGACGCGCTAAAAGTAACAGATGGCGATTTAGCTGGTTTGACTTTAGAAGTTCAACAGCAGCTAGGTGGCGGTGTGGTACGTACTATCGCACTAGGTACTACAGACGGTTTACGTCGTGGTGCTTCAGTAGAAAACACAGGCGAAGCAATTCAAGTTCCAGTTGGTACTAAGACCCTAGGTCGTATCATGAACGTACTTGGTGAGCCAATTGATGAAGCAGGTCCAATCGGTGAAGACGAGCGTATGTCTATCCACCGTGCAGCACCTACTTACGAAGAGCAATCAAGCTCAGTTGAACTTTTAGAAACGGGTATCAAGGTAATCGACCTTGTATGTCCATTCGCTAAAGGTGGTAAAGTTGGTTTATTCGGTGGTGCCGGTGTTGGTAAAACCGTAAACATGATGGAACTTATCCGTAACATCGCAATCGAGCACAGCGGCTACTCAGTATTCGCAGGTGTTGGTGAGCGTACTCGTGAGGGTAACGATTTCTACCATGAGATGAACGATTCAAACGTACTTGATAAAGTATCGCTTGTATACGGTCAGATGAACGAGCCTCCAGGTAACCGTTTACGCGTAGCGTTAACAGGTCTTACTATGGCTGAGAAGTTCCGTGACGAAGGTCGCGACGTACTTTTCTTCGTAGATAACATCTACCGTTACACACTTGCGGGTACAGAAGTATCAGCACTTCTTGGTCGTATGCCATCAGCGGTAGGTTACCAGCCTACACTTGCTGAAGAAATGGGTGTACTTCAAGAGCGTATCGCATCTACTAAGACTGGTTCAATTACTTCAATCCAAGCGGTATACGTACCTGCGGATGATTTAACGGATCCATCTCCAGCAACAACGTTTGCTCACTTAGATGCAACAGTGGTACTTTCACGTGATATCGCATCACTAGGTATCTACCCAGCGGTAGACCCTCTTGATTCATCTTCACGTCAGCTTGATCCACAAGTAATCGGTGAAGAGCATTACGGTATAGCGCGCGGCGTTCAAACAGTTCTTCAGCGTTACAAAGAACTTAAAGACATCATCGCGATTCTAGGTATGGACGAGCTTTCTGACGAAGATAAGCAACTTGTATCTCGTGCACGTAAAATCCAGCGTTTCCTATCTCAGCCATTCTTCGTGGCAGAGGTATTTACAGGTGCGCCAGGTAAATACGTTTCACTTAAAGACACAATTGCAGGCTTCAAAGGTATCTTAAACGGTGAGTTTGATGATATGCCAGAGCAAGCGTTCTACATGGTTGGCTCTATTGAAGAAGCTCAAGAAAAAGCCAAAAGCATGTAATTAGGAGGGTAGTATGGCAGCTATGACTGTACATCTTGATGTAGTAAGTGCTGAAGAGAAATTATTTTCTGGTTTAGTAGAATCTATTCAAGTATCTGGTAGTGAAGGTGAGTTAGGTGTTAATGCCGGTCACGCCCCACTACTAACTGCCCTTAAACCTGGTATGGTACGTTTAGTTAAGCAATTTGGTGAAGAAGAACTCATCTATATTGCTGGCGGTACACTAGAAGTTCAACCGAACATAGTGACCGTACTTGCTGATACAGCTGTTCGTGGTGAAGACCTGGACGAGAAAGCTGCAGAGCAAGCTAAGCGTGACGCTGAAGCCCAAATGGCAAAAGGCGCATCTGCTGAGCTTGATTACAATCAAGCCGCAATGCAACTAGCTGAAGCAATTGCTCAGCTACGCGTTATTCAGCAATTACGTAAAAAGTAAGCCTATCTGGTTTTTAAAAGCCCACTTTATGTGGGCTTTTTTGTGTCTGCTTGGATGACATTACTTTGCATAGCTGTTAATCTCTCGTTAATGTTTTTTTTGCATTTAAAACAGTTTTAAACATTTTCATTCTCAAGCTGTGATATGGATGTTGGATTATAATAACTATGAAAGAAGCAAATTTCCCCCGTAGTGTCAAAGAAGTTAAGTTTGGGGCATGGTCTTTAAACCCTAAGCTGCAAACAATTTTTGACGGCGAAGTAGAAAGAGAGTTAGAGCCGCTTCTTTTTAAAATACTTTCTTATTTGATTATTAATAAAGATGAGATAATTACCCGCCAAGACTTAATTGATGATGTATGGTGTCAGCATTATGTTGATGACAACGCAATTAACCGAGCTATGTCAGAGCTTAGAAAAGTTCTAAAATCTGAAGTGCAACGTGGCTTAGTAGTAAAAACACACTATCGGAAGGGTTATAGCTTTTTTTTAGAGCCTGAAGTTATTTATTATGAGGAAGAGCCTTCGGCTTTAGTGCAAGTTAACGTATTAAAAGAAACACCGAATAACAAACAAAAAAAGTTAATAGCACTAATAACTATATTAATTCTAGGTGTTTTTATCAGTATTTACATGTTTCAAAGTTTATCTAGTCTAGATAACGAGATTGCAAATGATACGTTACTAAAGGTTGAAACAAAAAGCCCAAACATTATAGAGAAAAAATTTAACGAAGAAACGCTCTCTTGGCTACAGGGAGTATATAGTCGAATGATACTTTCTCCGGATAATTCAACTGTCGCACTTTCATTCCTTGAAGAAAAGCAATCATATTCAGCTCTTTTGTTAAAAAATCTAAATACTGGGCAAGAAAGAAAGATCTCAGAAGCTAACGCTAATATTTTTCCTGCAGGTTGGTCTATGGATAGCGAACGCGCAATTTATAGCTTAGAAAGCGAAGGTAAATGTGAGTTGTGGGAAGTTGGTTTAAAAAGTAATGCTGATAGTAAATTCTTATTTGAGTGTGAGCCATCACATCCAATGAACGTTATAAGCTTAGGTAATAACTCTTATATATTTTCAAAATACGGTTATAGAAAGCGCTCAGAATTATCAGCCCTTGTTAATCGAAATTTAAGCACCGGCGACGAGTTCCAAGTAAGTTCGCCAAACCTAAATTCATATGGTGATAAATTTCTCTACTATATAAAAGATAAAAACAAAATTATATTTGAAAGGCAGCAATTTAACTCTAGTCAATTATACATGACCGATTTGGAGGGGGGAGCACAGGTTAAACTACATGAGGCTGGCAGCAGAATATGGTCAATTAACTACCAAAAAGAAACAGATTCATTGTTATGGTATGACAATACAGAAGAAGTTTTTTATCAATATTCTTTAATAAATAACCAAATTAAAAGTAAAATAAAAGTAGATAGTGACAGTAGCTACTCATTAACCTACCCAATTAATAATAATAATATTTTAGGGCTTACATACCCTTTTTCTCATAATATTTACAGGTTAGATTTAACTTCGAAAAATCTTAAGCGTATATCGAAGACAAGAAGCAGGCTTGTAAACACTATTGGAGAGAATGTTATATTTTTTAGTAAGGATAAAGGAACAATTAAACTAAATACGGCATTTAATGATGGGGAAGTCACATCCAAAAGGGTCAGTTTTAGATATCGAAACTTTCAAGTATCACCTGATACTCAAGAAGCTTTCGGGGTTAATGAGAACGAGATAGAAATATTTAAATATGAAGATTTATCCGTTAAAAATGTTATCACCCCTAAAGGTAATTTGATCTCTACAAGTTATTTGTTAGATAAAAACATTGGTTACATTGTTCAAGAAGGTTCTGGTGCGAATACTAGCTCTTATATTTTTAATAGAAGTAACTCTAAGAGTATATTGTTACCAGTAAAAAATGCAGTGTGGTTCGGCCAGTTACAGAATAACAAGCTCGTTTTCTTGAATAATTTAGGTGTTTTGACATTTTTTGATTTATCTACAGGGGAGCAAACAAAGGGTTTGAAAGTAACACAATCAGCCTATAAACACTCTTTATCAACAAACCAAAATAAAGTTTATCATTCAACGGGGAAAGCTATTTATGAATATGATTTTTCTAAAAGCGCTGATACTTTGCCTAATAAAGTATTTGAGGTAAGCAAAGCTGAAGATATTATTCGTGATATAGAGTTTTCGAGTTCTGAGAATATTCTATCATTAGAAATTGTAGAGTTAGTTAACAATGAACTTGTGAGATTATCACTAGAAAAAAGCGATTAATTAAGGTTTTGTGAAATGATATACTACATTTATCAAAAAATGAGGGATAGATCTAATTGGTTGAAACGGGAGCTTTATCTATTCGTTTTTTAAGCACGCTTTTTATTTTAAAATACTAAAACATAGCTAACTAGTTTTTTTAATTTCATTTAGCATCCATTACTAAATGTGACTAACTTTGTCATACATAAAAATAACCTTATTTCATACCTTTGAACTTCCCAACTAATCCAATTTCTTGCTATCACCCAAAGTTATAATTTTTGAGGGTAGAATAACGCCTTATAAAGGTTTTTCAAGTCTAGGGCTGAGCTTTTACTATCTAACTTGAGGTTCTTATGTAAGGAAGTGTCACAATAATCAGTGACTGTTACTCTACTGAATTCAAATCTCAATTATGTGGCTTTGAAAGAATATGCCCAAAGTATGGCGGTACTTTGGGCTACATGTGCGAGAAATGCAAATGCAATAAGGAAATTAAATCTTACATCTCATCCAAAAATAAAACAAGTTTTTATTATACTAACCTTTTTACTTGCTAATATTTTTAATTTGTTTTATTTCAGTGATTTAACTCTCAATCTTATGTGTTTAAATAATAATTGATAATTACATTTTTTTATATTTTTAGGATAAATTAATTCGTGTTCACTAAAAAATATAACAAACATTATTTATAGGATTAAGACCCATGAAATTCTCATTGAAGAAAAAAAACTTAAAAGTACTTAAATCAGCAGACATAAACACTAATAATATCCTAGCACTAGGACAAACTAAAATGGTAAACGGCGCATCAACTCTATCGGGGGACTTTACAAGTGTTAACATTCCGAAAGACCCTGACGTTCAAATTCCAACTTCAGTTACAGTATTGACTGATATGGTGAAATAAGGGGGTCTTTTGTTAGCAATCAATTTATATACTGCAATTTCGTTCTCTGCCGTTTTGAATATAAACACTCCTGAACTTGAGGAGTATTTATATTCCAGAGAGTCAGGAAAGATTAGTGAAGTTTTTGTTAAGAACGGCGATTTCGTTAATAAAAACGACCTATTAATGGCGTATGATAATTATGAGTCAAAAAAGTATGTTTACTCTACTTTGAAGGGAAATGTCATATATGGGTCAAGGTTAGAGAAAGGTGATTTTTTTTATAAGGGAGAGCTACTTTTTAAAATTAAAAACGAAGAATTTTATGGTGTGCTTTCCTTTAATAACATAGAGCTAGACAACATTGCTTCTATAAAAATAGGGAGTTACATATGTTCAAGCGCATATGACTTTCGTTTTAAGGTGGTCAAGGTAGACCAGGTATCTGTTTTAGTATCAATTAAGAATTTAGGTGAAAGTATGAGCATGAAAAACAAGGAGAGCAATGAAGCTTTTTATAGTTGCAATTAGTTTCTTATTTCTATTTTTTTCTCAAATAAGTGATCTCTTAATTAAGTTTCTGGTGGTTCAGATTTATTAAATGATTACAGTCCCCATTTAGCTTATTGAGGTCGATTAAATAGGGTGTTTTTGGTTACTGAGTTTCCAACCTTACCTCTGATAAGCTCCTACATCCTCTATACTTTCTCTATGCTATAGCTTACTAGCAATTTACCATATTACAAGCTGGTATATTGCGATCCCGCAACGCTATGAAAAACGAGTCTACTCGGCGGATGTCGTAAATTATAGGCTTTGATTAACGCCTTACTTAACTAGTTCGTTTCCACACGTTTATCTATATGCCAATCTACGTCCGGCGTGAATACAAAACCCATCACTATAGCCAAATACATCCCAACGTCACCTTTTTTAAATAAGTCGCATTACCAGCCCAAATTCGATTAGCACTCGCTGGATTAAGGTTCTAGTTAAGTAAGTTAGTTGCAATAGAGTCTAAGTGTTTACGCGTAGTCGTTACCTTGTAAGTTTAACGCCGTGTGACTTTTAAACATAAACGCCGCATAACTTTACGAACAAGGTATCGGCTAACTTAATAGTCTTATTTACGAAGTCTCTTTACTATTTCTCGGTTACCAAGCTCTCTGTTTTTTAAAAGTTGGCAAATACTTCGGTACAGCTTCAACGTATCAATGCTAATTATCTTCTGGGCGTTTTACCCAAGTTATTATAACCTGATTTACTTACTTGCATCATGCGACAAAGCAACGTTACTGGGGACTTAATAGACTGTTTTTTAATTGAATAAAGTTAAATTCTATTTAATTACTTTTGTAAAGAATGCGCAGGCCTTTTTTAATATATATTTTTCCATACGTAATTCTGTGTTTCTTTACGTAACCGCTTTAGTTCACCCCGTTCAGGTTCATCAAAGTAACCCCTTACTGCTTAGCGACTGCTTTATCTTTTCATAAACTACTAGCGACACTAAGAGACTTAGTTACTTCTTTAAACTTAAATTATTTCCTTATTTTATTGGCATTAATGTTAATAAGTTAAGCGTTCAACAAAATTAGACCCGAGCAACCATTGGGATCAGACTTCTTTATATATTATCTTCGTAAATTTATATCCATAAATATGTTTACCATATTAGCAAAGCAAACCTAGTCACTATTACTAGCTTATTTATAAATAACATTTAGATTTAAGTGTCTGAAAATAATTAATTTTATTAATTATTCTTACATTTGCTAAATGAATAATTATCTGTGAATATAAATTCCATCGAATCAGAGGGCGCCAATAAAAACCCTCTTTTAAAAGTTAAATAATTTGGAGTTTACTATGACGCTTAATGAATATTTTAGTAGTTACTATGCATTAATCTGCGATGGTAGCTTAGATGATCTAGAGGATTATTTTTGTTCAGGCTCTCCTTTATTTAATGCAACTAAGCAACAGTTTGAAACACTAAGAAAGCAATTTGATTTTAAGTTTACTTTGCAAAATGTTGCATTAATTGCAAAGCAAGACGACTTATTAGTTATAAGAGATGAAGTTAACTTTAAAGCAGAAATTGATGGTAAAAATATAGATAAAGTGTCGAGCAATTTACATTCGCTAGTGAAAGAGTCAGGTGAATGGAAATTACATTGTAGTACACCACTACCAGAGGCAATGGTGTAAATATGTCAGATTTATTTCGTAAAGAAGCGATTGATCATCAAGGACAAAAACTTGATGGGGAAGTCACTATAGCAACCCATATGTCTTTTACTTGGATCCTTGGTTTAATTTTAGGCATTGTGATTATTGGTTGTACATATCTTATTTTAGGTGAGTATCACCGAAAAGAAGTGGTGTCTGGGTATTTACGACCAACAACGGGTTTATCAAAAATTTACCCTTTAACAACGGGTGTTATTGATGAGGTGTTTGTTGAAGAAGGCCAAATTGTTGAAAAAGGCCAATTGTTAGCGCGAATAAGAATGGAGCGACTACTTACATCTGGAAGTGATGTTAACGACGTTATTGTGGGTCAGCTTATAAAGCAAAAGCAGTATATTAATGAGAACTTAAAAACACAAAAGTCATTGGCTGATGTCAGTGTTGAAAAGCTAGAGTCTCAAATTGCTAGTACGACTTTTCAAGTTGAGCAAGCGCAAAAGCAACTGTCACTACTAAGTAAACGGGTAGTTTTAAGTAAAAAAAGAGTTGCAGATACAGAGCTACTAATAGAAAAACAATTTGCTTCGAATGCTGATTTAGAAACGGTTAAAGACAATTACTTTGCAATACAACAGCAAGCAGAAGATCTTGAGGCTCGCTTACTTTCTCAGCAAGAGTTACTAAGTCAGTATCGGTTTGAATTAATACAAATGCCAATGAACCAACAAGAGGTTGAATCGCAGTTGCGTTCTCAGCTAGCAAACATAAATCAGCAAATTAGTCAGGCTGAATCGCAAGGTAGTTATGATGTTAGAAGTCAGCGTAGTGGCCGTATTAGTAACTTATTAGTTAAGCCAGGGATGATGGCACAATCAAATTACCCATTGATGGCAGTGTTACCAGAAGATACAAAGTTAGAAGCCGTTCTTTTTGTACCCACAAGAGCATATGGGTTTGTGCAGAAAGGGCAAAGTACACGCATTCGTTATCAGGCATTTCCGTATCAACGCTTTGGTATTTATGACGGAATAATAAAAAGTGTTTCTAAGTCAATACTTTTACCAAACGAGACGGCTTTACCAGTGTCGCTCCAAGAGCCAATGTATCAAGTGGTTGTAGAGCTCACGAATCAAAATGCACAAGCTTATGGAGCTTCAGTTCCTTTGCAAGCAGGTATGTTACTCGAAGCAGACATTATGGTAGATAGTCGTTCACTCTTTGAGTGGTTATTTGAGCCAATATATAGCATTAAGGGAGCAGTATGATGGAAAACCCAATGCATTTATTAAAATTTAGCGGAACAAAACGTCTCCCGGTAATTTTACAAACAGAAGCCGCGGAGTGTGGGTTAGCAAGTATAGCAATGGTTGCCGCCTATTATGGTTACAAAACAGACTTAACTAGTTTACGCCAGGAGCACGAAATTTCTTTGAAGGGTGCAAACCTTGAAGAGCTAATGCAAATTGCAGATAAATTAAAGTTAAGCACACGAGCACTAAGGTTAGATTTAGAACATTTATCACAGCTTAAAACACCCTGCATTTTACACTGGGATATGAATCACTTTGTGGTTCTGAAAAAGGTAACTAAAAAGTCAATAGAGATACATGATCCAGGTTTAGGCGAACGAAAATATACAATGGAGGAGTTCTCTAAACATTTTACAGGTGTTGCGTTAGAGCTTAGTCCAACTGAAGAGTTTAAATCTGAAGATTCGCGGGTGAATTTAAAGTTATCTGACTTTTGGAGCAAAGTAACCGGCTTAAAGTCAACGCTAGGTAAAGTATTTGTTTTATCACTATTACTGCAAGCATTTGCAATAGCGAGTCCTTATTACATGCAGCTGGTAGTTGATGAGGTTATTTTAAGCTATGACCAAAACTTACTCGCTATTTTAGCTATTGGCTTTGGATTGTTGATGGCGATAGAGATGGTTACAGGAGCTGTACGGAGTGTTTTATTACTGCATTTTGGTAATTTAATGAGTATACAGCTCGGGGCAAACTTATTTCATCATTTAGTCAGACTACCTTTACAGTATTTTGAAAAGCGACATATTGGTGATGTTGTCTCTCGGTTCGGTTCACTGCAACAGGTAAAAGAACTTCTAACTAAAGGTGTGATTGAAGCGGTTATTGATGGTGTTATGGCTATTGCGACACTCATTATGATCTTTTTATATAGCCCAAAGCTGAGCGTTATCGTGTTAATTGCAATAGCTATTTATGCAGTATTCAGAATTGCAATGTATCGCCCATTACGTCAAATGTCAGAAGAGGTCATTGTTAACCAAGCTAAAGAGCAATCTAACTTTATGGAAACAGTGAGAGGTATTCAAACTATAAAATTGTTTGGCCGAGAGGTGCAAAGACAAAGTGTATGGCATAACAAATATGCAGATAGCTTGAACTCAGGCATACGAGTAGGCCATTTAAACATAGGCTACGAAGCGTTTAATAAAGTTATTTTTGGCCTTGAAAATGTTCTAGTTATTTACTTCGCAGCCATGTTGGTCATGGAAGGTGATTTAACGGTCGGTATGTTGTTTGCCTTTATGGCTTATAAACGCCAATTTGTAGAAAAAATGGCGAGCTTAATCGAAAAAATAATCGAATTTAAAATGCTTAGCCTTCATTTTAACCGCCTAGCTGATATTTCTTTAACTGAGAAAGAGCAAGATATTCAAGGGAAAGTGAGCGGCAAAAAAATCAGTGGCGATTTAGAGCTTAAAGGCATTAATTACCGATACAACAAAAAAGAAGCACCGGTATTTAAACACCTAGACCTATCAATTAAAGCCGGAGAGTCAGTCGCCATTATTGGCCCGTCGGGTTGCGGTAAAACCACACTTGCAAAGTTAATGCTTGGATTGTTTGAACCCGACGAAGGAAAGATTGAGGTAGACGGTGTTGATATTAGACAGCTAGGACTTGGTCAATATAGAACGCAGATTGCAGCTGTAATGCAGGACGACCAGCTTCTATCAGGATCAATAGCAGACAATATATCGTTTTTTGACCCAGAGCTTGATATGCAACAAGTTGAATGGGCAGCCAAAATTGCGGCTATAGATAACGATATTTTACAAATGACAATGGGCTACAACACACTCGTTGGTGACATGGGGGCTGCATTATCGGGCGGACAAATACAGCGTTTATTACTAGCAAGAGCTTTGTACAGAAAACCTAAAATTCTATTTATGGATGAAGCAACAAGTAACTTAGACACAAAGCTAGAGTTTTCAGTAAACGAAGCCGTTAAAAATTTAGATGTGACACGCATTATTATTGCGCATAGGCCTGAAACAATAGCCAGTGCAGATAGAGTTATAGAGCTTAGATATGGTGAAGCAATAGAAGTAGATAAGCCAGATTTAGGTTCAAGAACCAAAGCTATAAAGAAAATAAATAGCTTAAATATTGAAAATGAAGAGTTTACAGACACAAGTTCAGACGGAAGTTTTTTACTAAGTTAATTAATAAAAAAGGAAAAATAAATGAAAGAGTTAAACCTAAATGAAATGAAAAGTGTAAACGGCGGTCGCTTTATTGGCCTTTTTGAAGGGATTTTCCCATTACCAGGAGACAAGTACAAAATATTGCCTTAATAACTCTAAAGTTAGAGTTATTAAGTGAAGCGGCATGTCTAAAGCCTTACTTAGATTCAAGAGTTATCGGTGAATATTTTATAAGACAGGAGAGATTAAATGAATGTACTAAACCATCACGAAGTTATTGAAGTAAACGGTGGCCTTGTACCACTAGTGTATTTCGCAGCGGGTTATGCCGTGGGT
>NZ_PNDJ01000066.1:0-40036 GCF_005887255.1 Pseudoalteromonas sp. S1609
TATTTTAAACTCTTCATTGAGCAACAAAAAACAAATGGTGGCTAAGACGGGATTTGAACCTGTGACCCCATCATTATGAGTGATGTGCTCTAACCAGCTGAGCTACTTAGCCATCTTTTTTGTTAGCACTTCATCGCTGAGTGCGGGGCGTATTATGCTGATATGCCCCAAATTCGTCAACACCTTTTTTGCAAAAAAACACTTAAGTTGGTTTGTTTGCAGGAAAAATAGGCTAACCGGCTACTTTTTAATTAAAACGTTGCTTTTTTAACACTCTTTATGAGCGGGGCATTGTAATTATAGCTTTGTTTTACAATTCTGAGCTTACGGGAAGAGTAGACTAATTATTGTTTTTATTCGGCTGAAAATAAAAAAGGCCCGTAAAAACGAGCCTTTCAAAACAATTAGCCACTCAAGGTGGTGCAGTGTTTAATTATACGTTGAACAAGAAGTTCATTACATCGCCATCTTTAACAATGTATTCTTTACCTTCTTGACGCATTTTACCTGCTTCTTTTGCACCGCTTTCGCCTTTACATGCAATAAAGTCATCAAAAGCAATTGTTTGTGCACGGATAAAGCCACGTTCAAAGTCGGTATGGATTTTACCTGCAGCTTGTGGCGCTGTTGCACCCACAGGGATAGTCCATGCACGAACTTCTTTTACACCCGCAGTAAAGTAGGTTTGTAAGTGCAGTAATTCATAACCGCCACGAATAACAAGGTTAAGTCCTGGCTCTTCAAGACCAAGGTCAGCCATAAACTCTAACTTGTCTTCATCTTCAAGCTCAGAAAGCTCAGACTCAATAGCAGCACACACAGGCACAACAACCGCATCTTCAGCGGCAGCTATTTCACGTACACGATCAAGTAGTGGGTTATTTTCAAATCCATCTTCTGCTACATTGGCGATATACATAGTTGGTTTGATGGTTAAGAAGTTAATAGGCGCAATTACTGCTTTTTCTTCTTTTGTTAGTGCTAAAGAACGTAAAGTTAAGCCTTCATCAAGATGCACTTTTACTTTTTCAAGTACTGCATTTTGCTCTTTTGCGTCTTTATCACCGCCTTTTGCTTTTTTTGCATTACGGAAAATTGCTTTATCAGCACTGTCCATATCAGCAAGCACAAGCTCAGTGTTGATCACGTCAATGTCATCCGCAGGGTCAATAGTACCGGCTACGTGAATAACGTTTTCATCTTCAAAACAGCGAACTACATGGCCAATCGCATCTGTTTCACGAATATTTGCTAAAAACTGATTGCCTAGGCCTTCACCTTTCGATGCACCTTTAACTAAACCTGCAATATCCACAAATTCCATACTTGTTGTAAGAATACGTTGTGGGTTAACAATTTTAGCAAGTTCGTCTAGGCGAGGATCTGGCACCGGTACCACACCTGTATTAGGTTCAATGGTACAAAAAGGAAAGTTAGCGGCTTCAATACCCGCTTTAGTCAATGCATTGAAAAGTGTTGATTTACCAACATTAGGCAAGCCAACGATGCCACATTTAAAACCCATAGTAAGATACCTTGTTTAGATTCGTTTAAAGCGTGTGTACGTATACCCCTAAAAATTAGGGTTTAAACGAATGTAGTCTGTTTTGTGCTTTTAACACACCGTCTTTAGCAAGTATTTCCATACAACGAACTGCTTCATCAACTGCGGCATCCATTTTTTCCTGATCTTCCTTGGCTGCTTTTCCAAGCACCCAACCGGTGACCATTTCACGATGTCCTGGATGACCAACACCTATGCGTAAGCGCATAAAGTCTTTTTGATTTGCCATTTTTGCAATAATGTCTTTTAAGCCATTATGACCGCCATGTCCGCCGCCTTTTTTTAATTTGGCAACGCCTGGGTCTAAATCCAATTCATCATGGGCGACAAGTATGTCTTCCACTGGGATTTTAAAAAAATTGGCTAAACTACTCACCGCTTTGCCACTTAAGTTCATGTAAGTGGTGGGGATCAGTAATTTGAATTCTTTGCCTTGAATAATCACTTTGCCAGTAAGGCCGTGATATTTAGGGTCGTGTTTTAGCGTGCAGTTGTAGCGTGCAGCGAGTTCTTGAATGAACCAAGCACCTGCGTTGTGGCGTGTATTTGCGTATTCGGGGCCTGGATTAGCCAGGCCCACAAGCATTTGAATAGAATTCAAGGTGCGAGACCTTAAATATTATTCTGCAGCGTCTGAAGCGTCGTCTTCAGTTGGAGCTGCTTTGTTAGCTTTGATAGTAACGATAGACTGATCGTGGCCTTCGCCTTTACCAAGCTCAACAGATTGAACACCTTTAGGGAACGCAAGATCTGTAAGGTGGATTGAATCACCAGCTACAAGATCAGATACGTCTACTTCGATGAATTCTGGAAGTGACTTAGGAAGACAAGAAATCTCAACTTCAGTTAACTGGTGAACAACAGTTGCACCTAACTTAGTTACTTTATCTTCACCGATGAAGTGTAAAGGAACTTTAGTTACTAGTTTGTGAGTTGCGTCTACACGTTGGAAATCAAGGTGAGTAAGCTTAGGCTTGAAAGGGTGACGTTGGATATCTTTTAAGATAGCTTCAACTTTCTCGCCACCTACATTTAATGTAAGGATGTGAGTGTAAAAGCCTTCGTCTTCTTGTGCTTTGATCATATCTTTATGTTCAAAAGTAAGCGATAAAGCTTCTTTATCAGCTCCATAAAGGATTGCCGGCACTTTGTCTTCGCGACGTAGGCGGCGGCTCGCACCAGTACCAGTTTCTACGCGAAGTTCAGCGTCATAAGTATAAGTTGTGTTAGACATGATGTCTCCAATAATTAAAAGTGTTAGGGCCTTTGCGACCAAGGTCCCTAGCCAAAAGGCGCGCTATCATACCACTGCGGGTTTATAAAATAAACATCACCTACAAAAAAAGCGCCAAAAGGCGCTTTTATACTCATTAATGTTTAACTTTAATGTTCAAACATTGCCGAGATAGATTCTTCGTTGCTAATGCGACGAATAGTCTCTGCTAACATATCTGCAAGTGTTAATACTTTAACAATATCAAGCGCTTTTAGTTCGTCAGACAGTGGAATTGAGTCAGTTACAATCACTTCATCAATCACAGAGTTACGTAAGTTTTCTGCAGCTGTACCAGAAAGAATAGGGTGAGTAGCGTAAGCAAATACACGTTTAGCACCATGCTCTTTAAGAGCTTCAGCTGCTTTACACAATGTACCACCGGTATCAATCATGTCATCAACAATAATACAATCACGACCTTCAACGTCACCAATAATATGCATTACTTGAGAAACGTTAGCTTGAGGGCGACGTTTATCAATAATAGCTAGGTCGGTATCGTTCAATAGTTTTGCAATTGCACGGGCACGTACAACACCACCGATATCAGGAGATACAACAACCACGTCATCAAAGTCGCGGTTTTTCATATCTTCTAATAATACCGGGCTGCCAAATACGTTATCTACTGGTACATCGAAGAAGCCTTGGATTTGCTCAGCATGTAAATCAACCGTAAGAACGCGGTCAACACCTACACTTGATAAGAAATCCGCAACCACTTTAGCTGTAATTGGCACACGCGCAGAACGTACACGACGATCTTGACGAGCATAACCAAAATAAGGAATAACAGCAGTGATACGACCGGCAGATGCACGGCGTAGCGCATCAACCATAACGATAAGTTCCATCAGGTTATCGTTAGTAGGGGCACAGGTTGATTGTAAGATAAAAACATCCGAGCCACGAACATTTTCATTAATTTGAACACTGATCTCACCGTCACTAAAACGGCCAACAACAGCATCGCCTAATTCAATATATAAACGTTTTGCAACTTTTTGAGCTAGGTCAGGTGTTGCGTTACCAGCGAAGAGCTTCATGTCAGGCACGGTAGGGTTCCTCAGGCACTGAATTTTTGGACTAACTTACATTGAATGAACAAAGTAGGTTAACTTATGATTACTTGTACGTTACTTCATTTATCAATGATGGCGGCTAACTCCGTGTGAGCAGGGGAAGTATTAACGCTTGATGCGATAAACCCCTGCCAAGTATGGGGGAGGTTAGCAAGTACATCTTGTGCTTGAACTTGACTAGCAAATTCAACAAAACAACATGAACCTGTTCCGGTCATCTTTGATGGGGCGTATTTTAGCAACCACTGCAGGGTTTTTTCAACCTCGGGACACAGCTTTTTCACTAAAGGCTCACAATCGTTAGTTAAAACCTGTTGTTGCCAGTCACCTGAAAGTTTAGGCGTGTCACGTTTTAAATCGGGGTGAGTAAATATTTGTGCAGTACTGACATGCTGGTTTGGAAAAACAACGCAGTACCATTTTTGTGGCAATTTAACATACTCTAATTGCTCGCCAATGCCATGTGCTATGGCGCTTTTACCTTTAATGAATACAGGTACGTCTGCACCGAGCTTCAAGCCTAAATCTGCAAGTTCATCTAGTGTAAGAGCGGTATTCCACAGTGTATTCAGCGCTAAAAGTGTTGTTGCGGCATCGGATGAACCACCACCAACACCTCCGCCCATAGGCAAACGTTTAGTTAAATTTATTTTTGCACCTAAATTCACTTTACACTGAGTTTGCAATAATAAAGCTGCTTTATAAATTAAGTTGTCAGTTAGTGCAATGCCATGAGCGTCACCGCTAATACTAATATTTTTATCATTAGTAAGCGTAAAATGGAGCTCGTCGCCATAGTTTAAAAATGTAAACAGGGTTTCTAATTCATGATAGCTATCATCACGGCGACCATTAATATGTAAAAATAAATTTAGCTTCGCCGGCGCAATCAGCGAAAGTTCAAAGGGAGTATTCATAATTAGTTAAACTGCCAATCGTAGAGTTTGATTTTAATTTTAATCTTTTGATGGGTTAAGGTTAGCGCGTTAGGTAACCAAAAACCGTGTTTTTGTATGTAACTGGTGTAGTTTATTTGCCATTTTTTGCCAGCGTCATCAAACCATAACACGCTTTTAGCACGGCCTAATTGATCGACTTCTAAGGTTTGATCGTCAATAGTAGCTTTTAACCACTGACCAGCGTTATTTACCGGTAAAGTAAACCCCGTTAAGCGTTGTAAAAGTTTACTCGCATTAGTATCAAAAAACTGTTGATCATCAAATATTAATTCAGCCCCCACTGCGGTTTGTTTGAGCGATAAAATTCGGGTGCCAATAAATGTGGTTAACACTAAATGATTACTATTTTGTGTTTGTTGCCAATTTAAGTTAGCAGATTGGCGCTCATCAGGGCTAATAAACGCTAATTTACCTTCCACCTGCCAAGTTTTTTGTGTACTAAGACGCAACTTCCAGTCTTCGTAAGTTTTTGTATTGTAGTTGTTTTTATTGGCACAGCCTGTTAAAAAAATAATTAACAGGGTTAAAATAAAATATTGTCGAGTCAAATGTTGTTCCTTACTTTCCATATTCCTGAGATTTTTGATAAAATTGCCGCCTATGAAGTAGGGCTCAGCAATATTTGGCAGATATGACCATAATAGCACTTGGTATTAATCACAAAACCGCATCCGTAGATTTACGAGAAAAAGTGGCCTTTTCGCCTGAGCAAATTTCAGAGGCGCTACAGCAATTAAGTGGTCATGCCGACTTTAATGAAGCGGTTATTGTATCTACCTGTAATCGCACTGAAGTGTATTGTAGCCTTGCGCAACAAAATTCCCAAACATTGTTGCAATGGTTAGCCAGTTTCCATGGTTTAGATGAACATGAACTGAGTAAAAACATCTACTGTTATGAAGACAGCGCAGCAATAAACCATTTAATGCGTGTAGCCTGCGGGCTTGATTCGCTGGTATTAGGTGAACCACAGATTTTAGGGCAAATAAAGCAAGCGTATAACAGTGCTAAAACCCACGATGCGGTGGGTGTAACTTTTGATCGTTTGTTTCAAAAAACCTTTTCAGTGGCAAAAGAAGTACGCACCGAAACTAACATTGGTGCGAGTGCAGTCTCGGTTGCGTTTGCTGCGGTTAATCTTGCAAAGCATATTTATGGCAAATTAGACAAAACCAAGGTGCTATTAATTGGTGCTGGTGAAACCATTGAGCTGGTAGCAAAACATTTATACCAAAATGAGCCACAAAAAATAACGGTAGCTAATAGAACAATAGAACGCGCTCGCGGCTTAGCTGATGAAGTATCAGCAGATGTTATTGCCTTGGCACAATTACCAGAACGATTACACCAAGCCGATATTGTTATTAGCTCCACCGCCAGCACTTTGCCTATTATTGGTAAAGGGGTGGTGGAACAAGCACTGAAACAACGTCGTTATAAGCCTATGCTATTTATAGATATTGCTGTACCACGCGATATTGAAAGCCAAGTCGGAGAGCTTGACGACGCTTATTTATATTCTGTTGATGACTTACAAGCCATTGTTAGCGAAAACATGGCTGCACGTGAGCAAGCGGCAGAACAAGCACAAATTATTATTAGTGAACGCACCAAAGAGTTTTTTATGTGGCTGCGTTCACTTGATTCAGTGGATTTAATTCGCCACTACCGTAATGATGTACAAACTACAAAAGCAGAACTTGTAGATAGGGCCCTAAGCCAGCTAAATACAGGTAAAAGTGCAGAAAAAGTAATTTTAGAGCTAGCCAATAAATTAACCAATCGCTTAATGCACGCGCCTACCCGTGCCATCCAAGATGCAGCGAAAAAAGGTGAAGTGGCTCAGTTAAATCAATTGAAAAAAATGTTAGGTATAGATCAGGAATAACAGTTAAATGAAAGAGTCCGTTTATCGTAAATTAGAAACCTTAGTTGAGCGCTATGAAGAAGTACAAGCGCTACTAAGTGACCCATCGGTCATTAGTGATCAAAACCGCTTTCGTACTCTTTCAAAAGAATACTCTGAGCTTGAAGAAGTGGTAAAAACATTTTTAGCGTACCAGCAAGCACAAGAGGATTTGAGCAGTGCTGAAGAAATGCTTAAAGATTCAGATCCTGAAATGCGTGAAATGGCACAAGAAGAATACAAAGAAGCAAAAGCACAGATTTCGACTTTAGAAGATGACATTCAAGTTCTGATGCTGCCTAAAGATCCGAGAGACAACAACAATGTATTTTTAGAGGTTCGTGCAGGAACAGGGGGCGATGAAGCTGCTATTTTTGCTGGCGACTTATTCAGAATGTACAGCCGTTACGCAGAAACAAAAAAATGGAAAGTAGAGGTTGTTACCACCAACGAAGGTGAGCACGGTGGTTACAAAGAAGTAATTGCTAACATCAGCGGTGAAGGTGTTTACGGGCAATTAAAATTTGAATCAGGCGTTCACCGTGTACAACGTGTTCCTGAAACTGAGTCTCAAGGCCGTGTACACACCTCAGCATGTACTGTAGCTGTTATGGCTGAAGTACCAGAAGCAGAAGCCATCGAAATCAATACTGCCGATATTAAAGTCGATACTTTTAGAGCGTCGGGAGCGGGTGGTCAGCACGTAAATAAAACCGACTCTGCCATTCGTATTACCCATTTACCTACGGGTGTAGTGGTTGAGTGTCAAGATGAGCGCTCTCAGCATAAAAACCGTGCTAAAGCGATGTCGGTATTGGCTGCGCGCCTTCAGCAAGCTGAAGATGAAAAGCGTCATGCTGCTGAAGCATCAGAACGTCGTAACTTAGTTGGCAGCGGCGATCGTTCTGAGCGTATTCGTACATACAACTATCCACAAGGTCGTATTACCGATCACCGTATTAACTTAACGCTTTATCGTCTTAATGAAGTGGTAGCAGGTGATTTAGGCGCCGTTGTTGAGCCACTAATGCAAGAGCATCAAGCAGATTTACTTGCAGCAATGGGCGACGATTAATCGTGACCCCTTCTGTTGAAAACGCTATTGCTACAGGTGCTAATTTATTAGCATCAAGTAGTGATAGCGCAAAGTTAGATGCACAAGTTTTACTGCTCAATATTTTACAAAAGCCACGAAGTTATTTATTTACTTGGCCTGAAAAACAGCTCACAGATGAGCAGTATCAGGCATTTCAACGTGCCTGTGAACGTCGCTTACAAGGCGAACCTGTTTCGCATATTACCGGCTGTCGTGAATTTTGGAGTTTGCAGCTTGAAGTGAACCCAACAACACTTATCCCTCGACCTGATACAGAAACCTTAGTTGAACTTGCGCTTGAGTGCGAAGTGCCTAAAAACGCGAAAGTACTTGATTTAGGCACTGGCACAGGGGCAATAGCATTGGCGCTTGGAAGCGAAATGCCCTCATGGGATATTATTGCTGTTGATCGTATTGATGATGCGGTAGCGTTGGCAAAGCGCAACCAACAGCGATTAGCTATTAATAATGTGACTGTTGAGCAGAGTAACTGGTTTAGTGCGTTAAAAAGCAAGAAATTTGATCTAATTGTAACCAATCCACCCTATATAGAACATGACGATGTACACTTGCATCAAGGCGATGTTCGCTTTGAACCTTTGTCTGCATTAGTTGCGGATGATGCAGGATTAGCTGATATTAAACAAATAATTACACAATCACGTGACTATTTACATTCTAATGGCTATCTTTTAATTGAACACGGATTTGAGCAAAGTGCAGCTGTACGTCACATTTTAAATAAAATGGCGTTTATAAATGTAAGCACAGTGAAAGATCTTGGTAATAATGACCGCGTAACGTTCGGACAATGGCCTTAAATTATTTTTAATAGCTCCGTTGTTTGTTTGCATATGGTTTAAGGAATTCTATGTGATGGAAGATTTTTTATTTTCAAATGAACAACCACCTGAAGTAGCATGTGAAGAGCAAGGGACATGGAAAGTTTTAATAGTTGATGATGAGCCTGAGGTTCATGCTGTTACACGTTTAGCTTTAAGTGACTTTAAGTTCCAAGATAAACGGTTGGAATTTATAAGCGCATATTCAGGCGCAGAGGCAAAAAAGTTAATTGATGAGCACCCAGATGCAGCCATCATCCTACTCGATGTTGTAATGGAAACAGACGACGCTGGTTTGCAAGTCGCGAAGTACATACGCGATACCGTTAAAAATAATTACATTCGTATCATTTTACGTACAGGGCAACCAGGTCAAGCGCCGGAGCGTCAAGTCATTGTCAATTACGACATAAATGACTACAAATCTAAAACAGAACTCACCGCACAAAAACTATTCACCGTTATGATGGCTAGCCTTCGTTCGTATCGCGATATTATTTCTATTGAGCAGTCACGTGAAGGCCTAGAAAAAATAATCACTGCTTCTCGCAATATTTTTGCAACTCATTCAATGGATAATTTTATTGAAGGAGTGATGCAGCAGCTAACGTCTTTACTTAACGTGGCCGACGAAGCCATGTACGCCACTACCTTAGTTGCGCAAAATCCGTCAGAGGAATTAAACAAGAAACTGATTGTTTGCTCTGGCACCGGTGATTTTGCTAAGCGCGAAGGGGAAGAGCTTGAATCAGTATTAGCAGCAGATCAACTCTTAGCGTGTCAAGAAGCCTTAGCCAACAAAGCAATTGTGTACAAAGATGACTATTTGTTTGCCTATTGTAGTAGTAAATTTAATCATAATTCGATGTTATTTGTATCCGGTGTGCCATCGAAACTGACAGATACGCAACGAAATCTAATTGAAATTTTTTCTCAAAATGTGCAGTTGGCATTTGAAAATGTACAATTACATACTGAAGTTGAAGCTACCCAACAAGAACTTGTTTATCGTTTAAGCGAAGCAGTTGAACAGCGTTCATGTGAAACGGGTAATCATGTAAAACGGGTTGCTTATATTTGTTATGAACTGGCATTAGCGTATGGATTATCTGAAGAGCAAGCGAATTTAATTCGCTTTGCATCGCCTTTACATGATGTGGGTAAAATAGGTATTCCGGATGCTATTTTAAATAAACCCGGTAAATTAAACAGTGATGAGTGGGAAGTTATGAAAACCCATGCAGGCAAAGGCTACGCCATTTTAAAAGATTCACCGCGTAAAATAGTCAGTGCAGGGGCCTTAATTGCACAGCAACATCACGAAAAATGGGATGGGTCTGGTTACCCTTGCGGCTTAAAAGGCGAGAGTATCGATATTTTTGCTCGCATAGTGGCATTGGCCGATGTGTATGATGCACTGCGTCATAAACGTTGTTATAAAGGTGCGTGGACACTTGAAGAAGCCGTTGCTGAGATCAATGCAAACAAAGGTACGCATTTTGATCCTAAACTTGTTGATGTATTCAATGATAAACTTGAAGAACTTGAAGCGGTAATTTTACGCTTTCCTGATAAAACACATAACTAAACAGAAGTAACAATACACATGGATTATTTAGCATTAAAACATACGCACATGGCGATTGCGCTAGTGAGTATTATTTTATTTTACATACGTTCTTTTTCGCGCATGGGCAGTGGCAGCCTTGCTAAAAATAAAGTGGTTTTCATTGGTAGCCACAGTATAGATACCTTACTAATTATCTCGGCTATTACTTTAATGGCCATGGCTAAAATAAACCCGTTAGAGCAACTTTGGCTATTAGAAAAAATTGTATTGGTGGTTGTTTATATCGCCGTTGGGATTATTGGTGCGAAGCAAACCACAACATTACCTAAAGTTATGTTTTTAGTGTTTAACACTGCGGTTATCTTAGCTATTGGCTTTTTAGCAACCGCCAAAGCCCCGCTATTGTTGTAATTAACAATACTTGCTTAAGCTTTACACTACAGGTGTAAAGCTTGCCTCTTTATTTCATTTCTGATTATTGGTATCTAACCTTAAAATTAGGTAAACTACGTGTTCGTTTTCTAGAATGTTGTAGTATGAATGACCACCCTCGGGTTTGATGAACACGATGAATCTTATATAGAAGATGCCTACGATGATTTTTTGCCACCGGCAATATATCGTTGTATTAAAGCAGAAGCTAAATGGGACCCTCAAATAGACTTAACACCAAGTCTTGAAATATTGACTGCGTTTGAGCAACAAATAGAGACTATTTGTTCGCAAACACGCGATGCACATGATCGTTTAGAACAACTACTTGATTGCTTTTACAGTCAGTGGTTATTTAGTGCGTCAAGCCTTAAAGTACCTGAGTACAAGCTAAACAGTATTAGCTACACTTTATCTATGCGCAGTGGTACACCCACGACCTTAGCTATTTTGTTATGCCATTTTTTACAGCATGCAAAACTTGATGCTAGTGTAAGCATAACTCAAGGCGAAGTGGGCATTCACGTCGCAATGAGCGATGATGAAGGGTACATTGTTGAGCCAAGTAGTGGTCAACAAAGCTGGTATATCATTCCTGAAAATACCAACGAAGATAATGCACAAGAGCAAGAGCCTCTTGAGCTTATTTTTGAAGACGAAGTATATAAATTATTTTTAGCGCAACAAAAATGGTCTTTTATTAGTGAGAACAAATTTGGTCATGCGTTAACTTGCGTTGATTTGTTAATGGAAATGCTAGGGGATGATCCCTATGAGCGACGCGACAGAGGCTATTTACTAAATCAGCTAGGTTGCCCTAAAATGGCACGAGACGATTTACAATTTTTTGTTGATGAGTGTCCCGACGACCCTGCTATTGAAGTCATCCAACATCAAATCGAAGAACTTGAAGATAATCATAAAACCCACCATTAAAAATAAAAATAGGAAACGTTATGGCTGATCCCCAAACTGCCTTGATCACCAATGATGCTGTTGTACTTGGCTTACTAGCGATTATTTTAGGCTTTATTTTTAAAACCTCGTCAAGTCAGCGCCCAGGGCTGGTCGCATTTTACAAATATGTGCCTGCATTATTGCTGTGTTATTTTTTACCATCGTTGCTAAATACCTTTGGTATTGTTGATGGCTCGCAATCGAGTGTGTATTACGTTGCCTCGCGGTATTTATTACCTGCGTGTTTAATTTTATTAACCATTAGCATTGATTTAAGAGCGATTATTAACCTAGGTCCTAAAGCATTAATTATGTTCTTAACAGGAACCGCTGGTATTGTGATTGGTGGCCCATTAGCTATTTTAATCATGAGTGCAGTCTACCCTGAAGCAGTGGGCGGACATGGCCCAGATGCGGTTTGGCGCGGTATGACAACTATTGCTGGCAGCTGGATTGGCGGCGGCGCAAACCAAGCGTCTATGAAAGAAATGTTTGAAGTTGGCGGTGATATTTTTTCTGCTATGGTCACTGTTGATGTAATTGTGGCTAATTTATGGATGGCGGTATTATTATTAATGGCGGCTAACCATAAAGCGATTGATGCCAAAGCGGGGGCCGATACCACTGCGATTGAAGATTTAAAACAGCGTGTTGAAAAATACCATGCAGAGCATGCCCGTATGCCAACGCTGAATGATTACATGATGATTATTGCTATTGCCTTTGGTATTACTGGTTTAGCACATTTTTGTGCTGATATTTTAGGACCCTTCTTTGCCAATAACTATGCATGGGCAAAAGAATACAGCTTAAATAGTAAGTTCTTTTGGCTTATTGTTATATCGACCACCATAGGCATTAGTTTATCGTTCACTAGAGTGCGTCATATCGAAGCCTTTGGCTCGTCTAAAGTGGCGTCAGCATTTTTATATATTTTAGTAGCATCAATTGGCCTGCATATGAATGTGATGGCGATTTTTGATTCACCGATGTATTTTGTGCTTGGAGCTATTTGGATGCTAACTCATGCCAGCTTAATGCTGATTGTTGCTAAACTAATTAAAGCGCCATTATTTTACATGGCTGTTGGCTCACAGGCCAATGTTGGTGGCGCGGCCTCGGCCCCTGTTGTCGCCGCTGCGTTTCATCCATCACTGGCACCGGTAGGCGTTTTATTAGCGGTACTAGGCTATGGTGTAGGTACATATATGGCGTATATTTGTGGATTAATGATGCAAGCAGTTGCACCATAAGGAATTAAAATGAACAACCAAGTTATAAATATTAATCAAATAGAACTGGCAAATGATAAACCTTTCGTTTTATTTGGTGGCATGAACGTACTGGAATCACGTGATTTAGCGATGCGTATTGCCGAGCATTATGTTGAAGTGACCACTAAATTAAATATTCCTTATGTATTTAAGGCGTCATTTGATAAAGCCAATCGCTCGTCAATCAATTCTTACCGTGGTCCGGGCATGGAAGAAGGCTTAAAGATATTTGAAGAGATTAAAAATACCTTTAATATTCCGCTGATCACCGATGTGCATGAACCTCATCAAGCAGCGCCGGTTGCAGAGGTTGTTGATGTTATTCAGCTACCGGCATTTTTGGCTCGTCAAACAGACTTAGTGGTTGCAATGGCAAAAACAGGCGCGATTATTAATGTGAAAAAGCCACAGTTTTTAGCCCCACATGAAATGCGTCATATCATTACTAAATTTAATGAAGCGGGCAATAATAATGTTGCCTTGTGTGAACGTGGTTCAAGCTTTGGTTATAACAACCTAGTGGTTGATATGCTGGGCATGGATGACATGAAAACCATGGCGCCCGTTATATTTGACGCTACTCATGCGCTACAACGTCCTGGCGGTCGAGCTGATTCAGCCGATGGTCGTCGTGCTCAAGCAGCAGAGCTGGCTCGTAGTGGCATGGCACTGGGTATTGCAGGCTTATTTATTGAAGCACACCCAAATCCAAATGAAGCAAAATGTGATGGCCCTTGTGCATTAGCACTGAGTAAATTAGAAGGGTACTTATCGCAAATGAAAGCGGTTGATGATTTAATCAAAAGCTTTGCTCCGCTTGATACCAGTGCTAGCGATTTATAAAAAAGTGATTAACTCATTAAAAAGCGACTTAGGTCGCTTTTTTTGTGGCTTGAATATACTCTTTCCCAGCATAGGTATATAATTCACCGCATAAGAAAAACTAATTCTAAGCTTGGTTGCCATGTCAAGACGAGTTCCTCCATTAAACGCGCTAAAAGCTTTTGAAGCTGCAGCCCGTCATTTAAGCTTTACTAAAGCCGCAGAAGAGTTGTATGTGACGCAGGCTGCGGTAAGTCATCAAATTAAAACCCTCGAAGAGCACTTAGGGTTAAAGTTGTTTTTGCGTAAAAATCGCTCGTTACTTCTAACCGAAGAAGGTCAAGGCTACTTTTTAGATATTAAAGAGATTTTTACTCAGCTAATTGACGCAACCGAAAAGCTACTAGCCCGTGGTGCAAAAGGCTCGCTAACAGTGAGTTTAACCCCGAGCTTTGCGATTCAATGGCTTATTCCTCGATTGAGCTTATTTAACGAGTTACACCCTGAAATTGATGTGCGAATTAAAGCCCAAGATCAGGACGAAAACTCGTTAACAGACGATGTTGATATTTCAATTTATTATGGTCGCGGTCATTGGAGTGGCGTACAAGCTTATAAATTGCACACTGAATACTTAGTGCCACTGTGTAGCCCATTATTGTTAAGTGGCCCTAGAGCGCTTAATCAACCAAGTGATTTAGCAAACCATACCTTGTTGCATGACACCACTCGTAAAAACTGGAAAACGTGGATGAAAACCGCGGGTGTTCGCAACGTACAAGTTAACCAAGGGCCTATTTTTAGTCATTCATCTATGGTGCTGCAAGCTGCGGTACATGGCCAAGGTGTTGCAATAGGTAATAGTGTTTTAGCAAAACCAGATATTGATGCAGGTCGATTAGTGATCCCGTTTAATCACAGTTTAGAAAGTAAAAACGCCTATTATTTGGTGATCCGTGAGTCGCAAAATGAATTAGGTAAAATTGTGTCATTTAAAGATTGGATGTTAAGCCTAGTTGAGCAGGAGCAAGAATATTAATGAGCATTGAATGGGTTAAAAGCAGTCAGCAACCTGCAATCGCACAGTTTATATTTGCGCATGGTGCAGGGGCTGGCAGTGATTCTGAGTTTATGCAAACCATGGCCAAACAGCTCAGTGAGTATGGTATTGACGTTGGGCTGTTTGATTTTGAATACATGCAAATTGCTAAACAAACCAATAAACGTCGCCCACCAGAGCGAGCACCAAAATTACTTACATATTTTGAGCATATACTTACTCAAGCTGATGCAAATTTACCGCTATTTATAGGGGGTAAATCAATGGGCGGGCGCATGGCGTCTATGCTTGCTTGCTCAACCTCGCATACTGTTTTAGGCGTACTTGCGTTTGGTTACCCGTTTCATCCACCGGGAAAGCCAGAAAAGCTTCGCACAGAGCACTTTGCAGATATACCGTGTCCTTTTTTAGTACTACAAGGTGAACGAGACACCTTTGGCACCCGTGAAGAGCTTGCCACAATGGCAATGCCAAAACAGCCGCAGTATATATGGTTAACTGATGGTGACCACTCACTAAAACCACGTAAAAAAAGTGGTATAACCGAGCAACAAAACCTTAATGTTGCAGCAATGCAGGCGGCTAACTTTATCAAAAGCACCATTGAGAATGTAAAAGAGGAAAAACATGATTAAACTATTTTTACTCGCAGGCAGCTTTTTTTGTATGCTTTCAGTGATACTGGGCGCATTTGCTGCCCATGGTTTAAAAAGTCGCTTATCAGATTACGCTATTGGTATTTTTAAAACCGCCGCCGAGTATCAAATGGTACATGGGCTGGCACTGATTGCAGTGGCAATCTTAATAAAGTGGGGCATTAACTTAAGCATGGCAGGTGGTTTTTTTATAGCGGGTACACTGTTATTTAGTGGCAGCTTATATTTACTGGCTTTAACCGGCTTAAAGTGGCTGGGCCCAATTACACCTCTAGGTGGACTGTGTTTTATTATTGGTTGGATAGTTATTTTAGTGCAAGTTGCACGATTTAAGTTTTAAAGAGTTTAAGGGTTAATATGTCTAGTGTTGTGATTTACTGTCGTAGTGGTTTTGAAAGCGATGCCGCTGCTGAAATAACGTTTCACGCCGCCGAGCAAGGGTTTGCAGGGTATGTAAAAGCAAAACCAAATACCGGTTATGTTATTTATGAATGTTTTGAAGCGCAGCACAGCGACGAAATAATCAAAAAAGTTGATTTTAAAAATATGGTATTTGCACGCCAATGGTTTGCCGGTAACCTGATAGAAAATATGCCATTAGAGGATAGAGTGGGCGCTATTGTAGATGCCGCAAAAGACTTTACTTTATGCTCTGAACTACGAGTAGAAACACCCGATACCAACGAGGGCAAAGAGTTACTGACTTTTTGTAAAAAAATATCAACTCCGCTTAAAAAAGCGCTCGAGAAACAAAACACCGTATTGCGTGAACCAAAAGCCAATCGTCCAGTAATGCATGTGCTGTTTTTAGCTAATAATACTGCGTATGTGGGTCACTCTTATAGCTATAACAACTCACCTTTCTTTATGGGGATTCTGCGTTTACGTATGCCAAACGATGGCCCAAGCCGTTCAACCCTTAAGTTAGATGAAGCATTTAATGTATTTATTCCTGAGCAGCAGCGTGAGTCAAGAGTACAAGCTGGGATGCGCAGCGTTGATTTAGGTGCTTGCCCAGGTGGTTGGACTTATCAGTTGGTTCGCCGTGGTATGTTTGTTAGCGCGATAGATAATGGCCCAATGAATGAAAGTTTAATGGAAACAGGACAAGTAAAACATTTTAGGGAGGATGGTTTTAAATACCGTCCAGAAAAAAGAAACATAACTTGGTTAGTTTGCGATATGGTAGAAAAGCCAACGAAAGTAACTAACTTGATGATTGACTGGGCAGTAAATGCCTATGCAAAAGAGCTTATTTTCAATCTAAAATTACCGATGAAAAAACGCTTTGATAGTGTGTATGAATGTCTAAAAATGATTAGAGAAGAAATGGCGAAGTTTAGTATTAGCTACGAATTACAAGCTAAGCATTTGTACCATGATCGTGAAGAAATAACGGTGCACTTAAACGTAATTAAAGTACCACAAAGCTTATATAGTTAATCTATTGGCGAGTATAAAAAAATGGGCCGGCTGGCCCATTTTATTTTAACTACGATATTGTGGACGGTAATGCTCAACCCATAGCCGCGTAGCGCCGCATACTGCCACAGGCATCACAATTAAATTTATAAATGGGATAGCGGTTAGCAGCATCACTGCAAAACCAAACCCGTAAGATAAGCCTTGTTTGCTTTTTAGATCATTTTTCATTTGGGTAAAGCTGATTTTGTGGTTATCAAAAGCATAATCTTTATATTGCACCGCATACATCCAGCAGGTGAAAAGCACCCAGAGCACTTGGCCTATTACCGGTAACACCCACAATAGAATAAAAAAGCCGATTGCGCGTGGGAGGTAGTAGCAAAGCTTAGTCCATTCTCGGCCCAGCATTCGCGGCACATCTTTTACTAAATCAGCTAATCCGTCATCGTTAATTTTTTGACCAGTTAAGTATAGCTCAACCTTTTCACTTAGTAAGCCATTGAAAGGGGCGGCTATAAAGTTAGTAATAACGGTAAATAACATACTGTAACTAAACAGCACCACCAGTACAGCAATTGGCCACATTAACCATTCGAGCCAACTTAACCATTCTGGGAGCATGGTATTTACAGCATTAAAGCCATCACTCAGCCAGCCAAATAAAAAGAATAAGGAGCTACCAAATAATAAAATATTAATAAGTAGGGGGATTAGTACAAAGCGTTTTAGTCCTTTTTGACTAATTAACTTAAACCCGGAAAAAAAATATTCCATACCTTGCGTTATTTGCACACTAACCTCATCGATTATTTATCTTTTGGCTATTATAAATAGCTTGATGATTTTAAACAGTACTTTTAAGTAACAAAGTATTTAATAAAGGGCATTTCAAATAGAATGATAATAAATTGCTAGCTTGGGCAATTGCTTTGAATTCTTCGAAAGTGCTTAATGAAATAAAATGCTCGGCAATAGACAAAATTACCATAGATGCTAATTTCAATATTATGTATAGTCAAAAGACTATAATAAATTATTATATAGAATATAGCGGCGCATTTAGCGTAAGTGACTGTTGAGGAATATAATTTGATTGAAATAATGAGAGTCAGAAAGCTGCTTTCTCAGCAACAAAATATACTATCTAAAATAGCCTTGGGTGCGCCACTTGATGAAGTACTTGAAAATATTTGTTTATCTATTGAGGAGCTTATTGAAGACTCCTCTGCGAAGTGCTCTATATTAACACTCAAAGGTGAACAGCTATTTCATAGTGCGGCGCCTAATATTGCAAAGGGTTACTGTGAGGCAATTAATGGCGTACATATCGGCCCCAGTGTTGGCTCATGCGGTACTGCAGTGTATGAAAAAAAGCGAATTATTGCCTCAGATATTGCAACATCACCCTTATGGGAAAATTATAAAGCGTTGGCATTGAATTTTGATTTAAGGTCGTGCTGGTCAACCCCTATTATTTCAACCCAATCAGATATATTAGGCACCTTTGCAATTTATCATGACAGTGCCAAGTCACCAACACCACAAGACTTAGAATTAATAGACTTTTTTGTTGATTTCACCAGTATTGCTTTAGAAAAGCACACAGAGTCACTAAAATCAAAAGTGTTACTTGCAGAATTACAGCAAAGTAATGAAAAGTTTAAAGCCTTCGCAAAAGTACTTCCCGATCTAACCCTCATTTTGAGTGAAGAAGGGGAGTATACCAACGTTTACGGCACTGCTAATGAAAGTTTATATTTAAGCCAAGAGTATGTGATTAATCGAAATGTCAGAGATATTATGCCTCCCGAGGATGCTAATCCTATTATGGCGGTAATTGCCAAAACGCTTCAAACTAATGAAGTTCAAGTGTTTGAGTATCAGCTAAATATAAAAGGTAAGCAACTTACATTTGAAGGACGAACAGCCCCGCTTGAAAGTTACCAACCTAATAATCCCTCTCAGCGACATGTAGTATGGATGGCCAGAGATATCTCTACTCGTAAAGCGGCAGAAGAAGAGGTGCAACGGTTAGCATTTTTTGACCCGCTTACAAACCTCCCGAACCGCAGAATGCTCAATGATAAACTCAGTATGTATGTTGAACAAATTAAGCAGTCTGATCACACGGGCGCACTCTTATTTTTAGATTTAGATAATTTTAAACGTATAAACGACTCATTAGGGCACAATGCCGGTGATGAAATACTGGTTGAGCTATCACAGCGACTAACGCGTGTTTTAAACCCAACAGATACCCTTGCCCGTGTTGGCGGTGATGAATTTATTATACTCATTGAGAATGTAGGAGATAGCCATAAGCAAGCGAGTCTTGAATCAGAATTAATGGCTAAAGTGGTACAAAGCGTTTTTTATGACAAGTTTGAGATAGGGGATTTGGCGTTTCAAGTTAGCTGCAGTATAGGTATATGTTTAATTAATAACGCAAATGCTATTAGCGAAAATATTTTAAAATTTGCAGATACCGCCATGTATCGCTCTAAAATGAAAGGCGGTAATAGTAGTAGCTTTTACGATCCAGCACTGCAAACCTTACTGGAAAATCAAACTGAGCTTGAAACAGATATAGTCAGAGCGATTGCATGTGATGAATTTTGTGCTTACTTTCAGCCTCAATTATCAATTGATGGCAGTATTATTGGTGCAGAAGCACTCATACGATGGAATCACCCAACCAAAGGACTAATCTCTCCTAATTCGTTTATTCCGATTGCCGAGCAATTTGGCTTAATTCAAAAGTTACAAAACATTGTATTGCGCGATATTTGTATTTTACTGGAAACACTTCGAGATCATAACGTACTGAAAAACCAGTTTAATGTGTCTATTAACATTAGCCAGTGTCAGTTTAATTCTTCTACTTTAAAAGGAGAATTGTTTAAAGCGATTGAGACGTATGATGTATTACCCTCACAAATTAAATTAGAGATCACTGAGTCCATGTTAGCGGGTGATTTAATGAGTACGGTAAAGCAAATGAAAGAGCTAAAGTCGCAGGGATTTGTATTTTCAATTGATGACTTTGGTACCGGCTACTCGTGTTTAAAGCACTTGAGTGTTTTACCGATAGACGAACTAAAAATAGATAAAAGCTTTATTGATAAAGTGTTGGATAACGCATCGGGGCAAAGCATAGTTCAGTCTATTATTGGTTTAGGTCATAGTTTAGATATTAATATTGTAGCCGAAGGGGTCGAAAGTGCTGAGCAACTACATGTATTAAAGTCGATGGGTGTAAACGCAGTGCAAGGGTTCTTATTTGCAAAACCATTAACACACAGCAATTACTTAAAATGGCATAAAGAGCACCAATAACATCGTGCTTGTTACTAACTGAGGCGACAAGTTTAGTTACCCCAATCAATAAGTCGCTTTGTTTAACCTCTAATTGGGCAGTAACGTTTGCTAACTTACTGCGTTTTAGCTCAAACAGAAATGTATACTTTTTGTTTGTTTGCTAGCTAAGTGTAATGAGTTTTTTACTATTTTGTAACAGTTGCACAAATCATTGCTGTGGCATTGGTTTAGCGTTTTTAACGCGTTAAACTAGTCAGGAATTGGCAATAAGTCTACTTGTTGTGACATTATCTAAGCGTAAACACGACAGGTACTTAAAACTTGCTTTTGAGTTGCTTTTTTGTTCGTTGTAACTATGGTTTAGGGTTATGTCATGGTATGTCGCTATGTCGGTAACTGTAAAAAACCATTAGGAGCGATAAATGAATACCACGAAAGCAGCTTTAAAGTCGGGTGAAATTCACTCTCCCCGAGTAAAGTTTCTGGAAGGGGTTGATATACCCGTTTTTTTAATCAGTGGCGGTATATTAGTTTTATTTGCCGCGCTGGCACTGTACGACATAAAACTGATGTCGGATTGGATAAACTCTGCCTTTGCCTTCTCCACCAAAATATTTGGCGCCTTTTGGCAAGTTCTGCTGTTATTAACCTTTGTGATTGGCATATTTTTAGCCGTAGGCCGCACCGGTTCAGTGGTGCTCGGCGGTTTAAAAAACCCTGAAATATCTACCTTCAAATGGATAAGTATAATTATGTGTACTTTGCTTGCAGGTGGCGGTGTATTTTGGGCCGCAGCAGAGCCAATGGCACACTTTATTTCTCCGCCCCCGTTATTTGGTGGTGAAACTGGCACAAAGGATGCCGCCTACAACGCTCTTGCACAAAGCTTTATGCACTGGGGGTTTTTAGCCTGGGCTATTTTAGGTAGTTTGACCGGTATTGTTTATATGCATCTCCATTACGAAAAAGGATTACCGCTTAAACCGCGCACTTTGCTTTACCCGGTATTTGGCGATCGCGCAATGAAAGGTGCGCTTGGTACTATTGTTGATGCATGTTGTGTACTCGCTGTGGTTGCTGGCACTGTTGGTCCTATTGGTTTTTTAGGTTTACAAGTGAGTTTTGGTCTAGAAAAATTGTTTGCCATTCCTGATACCTACACCACGCAGGTGGTTATTTTATTTAGCTTAATTGGAATTTACACACTTTCAGCGGTAAGTGGGGTTACCAAAGGTATTCAGCTACTAAGCCGTTTTAATGTTGTACTGGCAGTGTTGCTGATGTTGTTTATATTACTAATGGGGCCAACTGCGTTTATTATCGACAGTTACATTCATTCCTTTGGTTTGTATTTAGATAACTTTATTCCTATGGCTACATTTCGTGCCGATAAACCGTGGCTAGACTGGTGGACTGTATTCTTTTGGGGCTGGTTTTTAGGTTATGGCCCATTAATGGCTATGTTCGTTGCACGTATATCCCGTGGACGTACTATTCGTGAAATGATTTTACTTATTTCTGTGGTTGCCCCTGTGATCACGTGTTTTTGGTTTACTATTGTTGGCGGCTCAGGCATCTTTTTTGAATTAAATAATCCTGGCGTTATATCAGAGCCTTTTGCTGGGCTTAATTTGCCAGCGGCATTGTTAGCAATTACTGAGCAGTTACCTATGGGATTTGTTGTGTCGGTGTTATTTTTAGTACTGACCACTATTTTTGTGGCAACAACAGGTGATTCAATGACGTATTCGGTATCTATGGTAATGACGGGTACCGATCACCCACAAACCTCTATTCGAGTGTTTTGGGGGATTATGATGGGGGTGATGGCGGCGTTGCTTATTTCTATAGGCGAGGGCGGAATTTCAGCCTTGCAGTCGTTTATTGTGGTCACTGCGGTGCCAGTTTCGTTTGTGTTACTACCTTCGTTGTGGACAGCACCACAAATAGTTAAGAAAATGGCAGACGAACAAGGGCTTTAATAATTGATAAAGAGCGCTAATAAGCGCTCTTTTTCTGGGTACATCATATTCTCACCTTGTTATTGAGCTATTTATTATCCTAGCAATAAACTAACCCACTAAAAATAACTTAGCCTAAGTAGGTTGTTCATTCCTATCGATACGGTATAGTTTAAATATATTTAAGCATAACCTTGAGATAAACCATGCAGTTAGTCGACTTAGACCCTTGTGATCAGGATGTGATCAACGTATTTGCTGACATAGATCGACTTATTAGCTCATTATATCCTGTAGCAACTTCACAAGCGCTTACAGTTAATGAGCTTGGCCTACCGGGCGTTTACGCTGTAGGGTTAAAAAATCAAGACGGAATAGTTGCCTGTGGCGCGATAGTAAAGCAATTTGATGGTAGCTGGTATGGCGAAATTAGACGGCTTTACGTAAAACCTAGCTATCGCGGAAAAGGCTTATCACGGCGTATTATGCAAATTCTATTGCACTATGCAGGCGAAGAAGAAATCCCAATCATAAAACTAGAAACAGGACCAAAGCAAATACAATCAATCCATCTTTATGAGAATTTAGGGTTTGTGCAATGTGCTCCTTTTGGTGAATACACAGAAAACCCGAATAGCTTATTTATGGAGCTTGCGCTCAGCTAATACTGCTTTGTTTGAAGCTTTTATTTATCAATTTCAATCCTAACTCGTTACGAGTAGAAATACTTGTTGGACATGAATCACTATTTTTCTTTTAATGCGCGGCAACTAGCCGGTTTGGCATTCATAAATAAAAGAGAAAGATAAATGAAAGAGACAACATCACTAGAACAAGCTCGTACGAGCTACAACGTTCGTCATTGGAGCCAAGGTTTTTTTGGTATTAATGATCAAGGTGATGTGTATGTTGCGCCCAAGGCTGATGCCCCACAGCAAACCATTGCACTAACAGACATTGCTAAGCAACTTGAAGACAAAGGTTTAAGCTTGCCAGCACTTGTTCGTTTTCCACAAATATTACACCATCGTGTGCATAGCCTATGTGGCGCATTTAATACCGCAATAGAAAGCTATGGCTATCCAAAAGACTATTTATTAGTTTATCCAATTAAAGTAAATCAACAGCGTGAAGTTGTTGAAGAAATTGTTGCCAGCCAAGCGCAAGTAGAAAAAAAACAGCTAGGTTTAGAGGCCGGTAGCAAGCCAGAGTTATTAACCGTATTAGCATTGGCTGAAAAAACCAGTGCGGTGATTGTGTGTAATGGCTACAAAGATAAAGAATATGTGCGCTTAGCGCTGATTGGCGAAAAGCTGGGCCATAAAGTGTATATCGTACTTGAGAAACTGTCTGAGCTGGACATGGTACTTAGCCAAGCCAAAGAACTTAATGTAAAACCGCGCATTGGTATTCGTGTGCGTTTAGCATCGCAGGGCAAAGGTAAATGGCAAGCAAGTGGCGGTGAAAAATCGAAGTTTGGGTTGTCTGCTTCACAAGTGCTGTATGTAGTAAACCGTTTAAAAGAAACAGATCAGCTTGATTTAGTACAGCTTGTGCATTTTCACTTAGGGTCGCAAATGGCCAATATTCGTGATGTACGCTTAGGTGTAAGTGAAGCTGCGCGTTTTTATTGTGAATTACGTAAGTTGGGTGCACACATAGAGTGCCTTGATGTAGGGGGCGGTTTAGCGGTTGATTACGACGGTACACGCAGTCAATCACACAACTCAATGAACTACAGTTTAGCCGAATACGCAAATAATATTGTGTACACCATAGGTGATATTTGTAAGCAGTATGAACAGCCTTTCCCTACCATTATTTCAGAGTCGGGAAGAGCATTAACGGCGCACCATGCAGTGCTTATTTCCAATGTAATTGGCACCGAAACATATGCACCAGAAGAAATAGAAGCGCCAGCAGATGATGCGCCGCAATTACTTAAAAATATGTGGATTTCATGGCAACAATTGCATGTACTTACTGATGACCGTGCATTAATTGAGATTTTTCACGACAGCCAAGGTGATTTAGCTGAAGCGCATAGTCAGTTTGCAATGGGATTATTAGATTTAACCCAACGCGCATGGGCCGAGCAAATTAATTTGCGTGTGTGTTATGAGCTTAATAAATTAATGGATAACAAAAATCGTTTCCATCGTCCGATTATTGATGATCTGAATGCGCGTTTAGCGGACAAGTTTTTTGTCAATTTCTCATTGTTTCAGTCATTGCCTGACGCGTGGGGTATTGACCAAGTGTTTCCGGTATTGCCTTTAAGTGGTTTAACGCAAGCTCCACAAAAACGGGCTGTGTTACTAGATATCACCTGTGATTCAGATGGCGCATTAGAGCATTATGTAGATGGTCAAGGCATTGAAAGTACGTTACCAGTACCAGAGTTTACAGCAGATAAACCTTATTTAATGGGTTTTTTCTTAGTAGGTGCCTATCAAGAGATTTTAGGCGATATGCATAACTTATTTGGTGATACGCACAGTGCTATTGTCAATATGGATGAGCAAGGTGTTGCTAGTATTACAGAGATTAATCATGGTGATACTGTGGCTGACATGATGCGTTATGTACATTTAGATGTTGAAGGTTTTCAGCAGTCATACGCGCAGTTAGTCAGCGCAAAAATTGCACCAGATGAACAGCAAAGCGTTTTAGACGAGTTGCAAAGCGGCCTTGATGGCTACACTTATTTAGAAGAGTTATAAGCAATGTCTAGCTTGTTTGGTTGTGTTGACCACTCATTGTACTCAAATGGGATGACGTTTTTACGTCGTCCTATGGTACAAAACATTAACGCGATTGAAGCCGATGTAGTGGTACTGGGTTTACCGTTTGATTTGGCCACTTCAGGGCGCCCTGGTGCCCGCTTAGGGCCTGATGCTATTCGCAGAGCATCGGTACATCTAGCATGGGAAGATACAAAATACCCATGGACATTTCCATTGTTTGAGCGCTTAACCGTGGCGGATGCTGGCGACTTTACTTATCCGGTGGGGGATCCTGAATATTTTACCGCGCAATTAGAAATGGCGGCAGAGCAAATACTTCGCCAAGGTAAAACATTATTAGGCTTGGGCGGCGATCATTTCGTAACCTTACCGCTATTGCGCGCACATGCAAAAATTCATGGCAAAATGGCGTTAGTGCATTTCGATGCGCATACTGATACTTACAGTAACGGTTCGCGTTTTGATCACGGAACCATGTTTTATCATGCGCCAATGGAAGGGTTAATTGATGTTAATCACAGTATTCAGCTAGGCATTCGTACCGACTTTGATCAAAGCAGGCATGAGTTTGCAGTGATTGATGCCATGCAAGCCAATGATCTGCATGCGAATGATATTGCAGCTCAGATTATTGAGCGAGTGGGCGATTTGCCGGTTTACTTAACCTTTGATATAGATTGTTTAGACCCTGCCTTTGCACCAGGTACGGGCACACCCGTGTGTGGTGGTTTAACCTCTGATAAAGTGCTTAAAATTTTACGCGCACTTAAAGGGGTTAATATGGTGGGAATGGATGTGGTTGAAGTATCCCCGTCGTACGACCAAAGTGAGCTTACCGCCATTGCCGCTGCAACGATTGCCAGTGAATTACTGCATTTGTGGGCATTTAAGCATAAATATTAATATGTGTTAATGCAGTTTAAAAAGCGCCAATTTGGCGCTTTTTTTATATGAAAATAAAAGACTATTAAAACTGCATATTGTGCTTTTTAGCATAAATAAAAAACACCGGAATTTCGATTATGACGTAAGTTAAAAAAGTAAACCAAAACCAATTAACTTCAAATATTAACCAGCTAAATTGCACGCCTGAGTTGTAATAAAGAGTAGATGCAATTAATAGCGTAATGCCTGTTGCAAATAAATCTTGCACCGATACTTTTTTAAAGCTGCTGCCTGCAAAGCACGGATAAATAAATCCGTAGCCAAGCGTTATCATAATGATAACTAATAACAATAAATTCAGTTCAGGGGTCATTGTGGTTTATATTGCCTCGCATATTCTATTCGCTCTTGGGAACTTGGGTGCGTTGATAAATACTTTAACCAAGCATCATCATAGCTCCCTTCTTGCGCTTTTAAATTATTTTCCAGTGCTTCAATTGCATCTGCAAAGTCGTGGTTAGAATACCCTAATTTTAAAAGGTTTTTAATCGCATATACATCGGCTTCTTGTTCCATATCTCGCGAAAACGCTTGTTGCAAAAAAGATGAACCAGAGCCAAGCACGACCTCTAATATACCTTCTAAGTCACCAAAAATAACTGCAAATACAACGGTGCTCGCTGCAGCTTGTGCTGCAAGGCGAATGCTGTGATGGTGCTGAACATGACCAATTTCATGAAGTAAAATAGCACGCAGGGCATCAGGGTCATTTTTTAATAGCTCAACAAGTTCGTCAGTTACAACAACCTGACCATTTGGAAGAGCAAACGCATTAGCTGAAAAATAATCAGACTGATAAAAAGAGAGCCTAAACTTTGCACTGTCTAAATTGAGCGAGTTAAGCATTAAACGCCATTGTTGCTGTATTTCTGATTGCTTATTAGTGGAAAGTTGAGAAGGTTCCAATGCGACTTTTTCTATCACACTGAGCGTTTGCTCTCCCATCGTTTCAATTGTCGAGGCAGGTGCTAAGTTAACGCTATAAACGGCTACTGATGGTATTAAGCGGTATAAAATTAACCAAAGTAATAGGGGAATTAGCAGCACGGATGCAACAATAAGAATCTTATTTTTTTCTAAGCGTTCACTGAGTCCATGCTCTTTAAGCGCGAATGGCCACCTAAATTCTACATCTTGAGGAATAAATCGCCCACCATCAGCAAAATTTAACTCTGACGCCATGCCAGGTAACGGGCTATCAAGTTGGCAATTGTCTATTGTTGATGCAAGTAACGTCGTATTCTCAGAGTCAACAAGTGTTATTTGCTCATCGGAAAGGTGTGCATAGCTTTTAATATGTTGGCTGCTATTAGGGTAATAATAACAGCCAAAAATAGGATAATTACTCATTAGGTGAGTGAAATATCAATATCAAACACATTGGCCGCTTCTTCAGCAAATGATGACTGCTCATTTTGTGCAACATCAATCAACGAAAGTGCGCCGCTATAAATAGTGACTTCAGTAACCGATGCTAACAGCTTTGCTCTGCGTATTTTAGCCCAAGGGTAGGCCAGTCCTAAGGTAAACATAATTGCCAATACATTGGTAAATAGTAAGATGGCATAGTCAATGGCTTTTAAGTTCGAATCAAAGGTAGCGACTTCTGAAAATTCACTGTTATTAAAAATATGAT
Organism: Pseudoalteromonas sp. S1609; assembly: GCF_005887255.1. Taxonomy (GTDB): domain Bacteria; phylum Pseudomonadota; class Gammaproteobacteria; order Enterobacterales; family Alteromonadaceae; genus Pseudoalteromonas. Next base: position 27,529 of record NZ_PNDJ01000066.1, read on the forward strand.
TTCTAATAAGCGAATGATAAACAGCGCCAACGAGTGTTAAAAACGCAACATACAACACAGCAATTAATAGCGGCACTACAATTGTCGAAAGGCTAAAGTTTTGTGTGTTTAAGTTATCGATCGTTAAGGCACTTGCACCAGCAAAGAAGCCAAAAATAACTAAGCCACCTATTGCAACTCCTAGGGTAATAAGTGCTGCGATGTAATAGCGTTCGCCCTGAAGATTTACTGTAAGTGGTTTATTTCCATAGCTGATGTTTTCATGCATATATTGATCAATTCGCTTTAATACATACGGCAGTAATAGGTGTAATGTGAATACACTTGCAATAGGCAATAAAACAAAGTTAATAAATGCATCGCCGTAATTACCTGAAAAAGCAAAGCGTACATTTCGATGGCGGGTCATACGCATGTTAAAGCGCAAACCTTGGTTAATGATCCATGGCAACAAAAATAAAAAACCAATAGCAAATAAAAGGCCTATCGCTGGTGCGAGGCTGCTAAGTAAGGTGTAAATTAAAAATGCGATGACCGCTAAAATGCGTCCTTTTAAAATTTGTATTGGGGTCGCTAGATAGTCAAAGCTATGACCGTCGATACGCGTATGACCGTAAAAATAACGGTAGGTGCGTACTTTTGCCCATGCAGAATAAATTCCTAAAGTAATAATACTTAGCAGTATATTGACACTCCATATGCCAAAAAATTCGCCGCTTTTGCCGCTAAATTGTACTTTACCGCTAAAAATAGAGGAGGGTGTTTGGTTTGACTTAGGTGAAGTTGGGTGTATTGATTCCATTTAAAAAAAGTCCTTGTAATTTTTTGTAAATTTACCCTTTTTAGAGAATAAAAACAATCTTTATGATTAGCTAGCTTATTGTAAGTAGGCTAATTTTATTGCTTTTGCTGTTTATAGGGCTGCACTTTAAGTCTCCTCTGGTATACTGTGCAGATAATTTAACGGGGCTGACATGATTTCAAAAAACCAACTTAAACTAATTCGCCAGCTTGGCCAAAAGAAGTACCGCAAGCAACTTAATCAATACCTTGTACAAGGCGAAAAAAATGTACTGGAGTTATTAAATAGCCCATTAAAAGTAACCGATGTGTTTGCAACGCAAAACTTTATTGATACTAACCAAGCGGCATACCCCAATACGCATTTTATTGTTGCTGATGAAGAGCAGTTAACAAAGGTAAGTACTTTAGTCAGTAATAATGCGGCGATTGCCATTGTTGATATGCCAAGCACCACATTACCTGATGAAAGCAGCTTAATATTGGCCTTAGATGGCGTATCTGATCCTGGTAATTTAGGTACCATCATTCGCGTGGCTGATTGGTACGGCATAAAACACATTGTTGCCAGCACCGACAGTGCCGATCCGTATAACCCAAAAACAATTAGCGCCACAATGGGGTCGTTCGTTCGCGTATCGGTAAGCCAAGTTGAATTGCCTGAATACTTATCTACATTAAACATGCCTATTTATGGTGCATTTTTAGATGGCCAAAGTGTGCATAGCACTAAATTTAGTGGCCAAGGTGTATTGCTTATGGGCAGTGAATCACATGGAATACGCGAGCAGTGTGCAAAATTAGTGAGCAACAAAATAACCATACCGGCTTTTGGCGGTGCAGAGTCGCTTAATGTAGCAATGGCCACGGGTATTATTTTAGATAATTTTAAACGCCAAGCTTAACTTTTTAGCTATTTATGCGTTAAGTTACTTATAGTAAAAAACAATAATAAATCGGTAGTAACAATAAAATGCGCTTAAGCACTATTAAATTAGCGGGCTTTAAATCGTTTGTAGAGCCCACTAAAATTCCATTTCCTGACCAAATGACGTGTGTTGTCGGCCCTAATGGCTGTGGCAAATCAAACGTCATTGATGCGGTGCGATGGGTGCTTGGTGAAAGCTCAGCTAAAAATTTACGTGGCGATGCCATGACCGATGTCATTTTTAATGGCTCTACTAACCGCAAGCCCATTTCGCAAGCCTCCGTTGAATTAATATTTGATAATACCCAGGGTAAGTTACCCAATACTTTTGCTGATCGTAACCAAGTGGCTATTAAGCGTTTGGTGACTCGCGATGGTCAGTCATTGTACTTTCTAAATGGCAGTAAATGCCGAAAACGTGATATTACCGACATATTTTTAGGCACGGGCCTTGGGCCGCGAAGCTACGCTATTATTGAACAAGGGATGATCTCACGTTTAATAGAGAGCAAACCGCAAGAGCTACGTGTTTTCTTAGAAGAAGCCGCAGGGGTCTCTAAATACAAAGAGCGTCGCCGCGAAACGCAAACACGCATAAAAAGCACCCGAGAAAACCTAGAGCGACTGCTTGATGTTCGTCAAGAGTTACAAAACCAGCTTGATAAACTGGCGGTACAATCGGTTGAGGCTAAAAAATATCGCGAACTTAAATCCCAAGAGCGCACCTTAAAGGGGCAAATAGCGGTATTAAAATGGCAAAAACTGCATCAACAACAGCTCGATAAAAGTGCGCAAATAAAAAAGCTGGATGACCAAATCAGCTTCTTTAAAACGGCGCATTCAGGCCATGATGATGTTCTGGCAAGCCTTGATGCTCAAGTGCAAGCTCAACAAGATAAACTCGATGATGCACAGCAACAGCAGCATCATACGCATACTGAATTGACTCGCAGCGAACAGCAGCAGATTAGCATTAAGCAACAAACGCTGTCACTGAAACAAAATTTAGCCAAGTTAGAGCAACAAAAAAACCAAAGTGAAGAAGCTAAAACGCAGCAACAAAGTCTCTGCCAAGAGTTAGATGACAGCTTGCAACAGGCTGTAGAGTATAACTTAATGTGCAGCGAGCAGGTTATAGAGCTTACCGATGAGGTTAATCGGCTGCTGGAGATTAAAAATACCGACACATCACAGTGGCAATCGTTAACAGAAGACTATCAAAAATTAAATAATCAGCAGTTAGCGCATGCAAATGCAGTAAAACATACAGAGCAGAAAATCAGTTATGTTAAGCAACAACTAACGCAGCTTGATGAGCAAATAGATGAGTTAAAACGCAGTGAGATAGAGCAGCAATTAATTCAGCAACAGCAGCACAGACAAACGCTAACAGAGCAGCTGGCTAACGCGCAAACTGCTCATAGTAGAGGTCAAAGTGCTCAGGCAATACAGCAGCAACAGCTTGATGAAGCTCAGCAGCAATGGCAGCATTTATCTCAGCAAGTTAATGAACTAAAAGCCGGTATAGCAGGGCTAAAAACTACCCTTGGACTTGAAAAAAACAGCGATAAAACTTTAACTTTATTCAAACAGTTAACTGTTCAGCCTGGTTATGAGTTTTTAGTAGAGCAGGCGCTGTCATCACTTGAGCACATTCATATTTCACCAGGTAAAGCAGAAAATAGCACGTGGCAAATACCCTCACAGTCTGTGGCAAGCAATAGTATTGCTGCCTTTATTAGCGCTGGTATCTACCCCGAGTTATTAAACCATATTGCTTATGATGCCGAGGGTGAAGCTCACCACCTTAACGATGCCAGTTTTATTGCAGTGATGGACAAGCAAGGGGCGTTACATGGTCGAAATTGGCATCTCAGTGGCGAAAAAAATGCAGAAAATTCCTTATTATTAATGCACAAAAAGCTCAAGCAGCAAGAAACCTTACTTGAGCAACAACAACAGGCATTGACGGATGCACACTCCACACTTGAAGAACATCAAGCGCAAGCTGTATTAATAACCGAGCAGCAAAACGAGCGCAAAGACACTATTCATCAATTAGCACAACAACTTGCTGTAGCAACAACGCGTGGTGATATGCTCAAAGCGCAAGCTGATCAACATCAGCAACAGGTGACGAAATTACAACAACAACGTCAGCCACTGCTAGAACAACAGCAGCAGTTAAGCGAATTGTTGGGCGAAGAGCTTGATAAAAATGAACAGCTTGCAGAGCAGTTAGAGGCCTTAGTTGTAGAGCTTAACCAAGCCGATAGCACACGAATAAATAGTGATGAACGTTACAAACAAGCTTTAAATAATGCTGAACAGTATAAAACGCAAGCACATCAGGCAAACCTTAATGAGCAAAAAGTGCGTAGTGAGTGGCAGCTCAGTCAAACCAAGTTGAACCATGCCGAACAAGCATTAACAATGGCTGTAGAAGGAACGCAAGAGCTAATAGAGCAAATTGAGGCGTTACTTATTCCTGAGCAAGAGCTTGCACTAAGTATTGAACAATTATTAGTGCAGCACCAACAAGGCGAACAAACCCTTGTGGATATTCAACAGCAATTAGCTCAAGCAAAACAAGAATTACAAAACAAACAAGCGAGTTTAAAAACGTCACAAACTGAGCTGGTGGCATTACAAGAGCAACACCAGAAGCTGAGTATTGAAGAGCAAAGCCTATTAATAAAAGCGCAAGCGGTACTTGAGCCACTTAGCGAGCTTAATCAAAATTTAAAACAGGTTTTAGCAGAGCTTCCTGCAGAGTTGTCATTAAATGCAGCGCAAAATCAACTTGCTGGAGTCAGTAATCAGCTTGAGCAATTAGGAGCCGTTAACCTTGCAGCCATTGATGAATTTGAACAAGCTAAGCAAAGAAGTGATTATTTAAATAATCAGTTGGATGATTTAACCCAGGCATTGACAGCTTTAGAAGGCGCTATTCATAAAATAGACCGTGAAACTAAAACGCGCTTTAAGTCTACCTTTGATCAAGTGAATCACGATTTTGGCCAGCTTTTTCCAAAAGTATTTGGCGGCGGCAGTGCTTACTTAGAATTAACCAGTGACGATTTACTCGAAAGTGGTGTTAGTATAATGGCAAGACCTCCGGGTAAAAAAAATTCGACAATTCATTTGTTAAGTGGTGGAGAAAAAGCGCTGAGCGCATTATCATTGGTGTTTTCTATATTCAGGCTCAATCCAGCTCCATTCTGTATGCTGGACGAGGTAGATGCCCCATTAGATGATGCCAATGTGGTCCGTTTTTGCCGATTGGTTGAAGAAATGTCACAATCTGTGCAGTTTATTTATATAAGCCATAATAAAATTGCAATGGAAATGGCGGGTAGATTAACGGGTGTAACCATGGCAGAGCCAGGCGTGTCGCGCATGGTTGCTGTAGATATTGAACAAGCGGTGCAACTTGCACATGCATAATTTTCATAGTCATTTGCTAGTTGTTTTGGGTAAAATGATGGCAGTTAGGCATATTAATAATAAAAGGTGAGGGGATGGCCGAAGAATTAAGATGGGTTTTAATTGTGATCAGTGTGTTTGTCATTGGTGGCTTATTAATACACGGTTTGTGGTCAGTAAGAAAAAAAGAGAATGCTGAACTCCCTGCAAGCGAGCGAGTTGAACCTGTTCAAGAACAGCAGCCTTCATCTGTGCATACTGAGCCACAAGAGCCAACGTTAGCGCAACGAGAAGAGCCACAAATGAGTGAGTTAAACTTCAGTGCTGATGAGCCACAAATAGATGTTAGCCCAGCTGATACAGCTATTGAAGATGACCTTGAAGTCGTAACCGAAGAGGCTGTTGATACACAACAAGACGCCCCTAAAGATGTTTCAGACTTTGTGATTGTGCATATTCAAATGCCAGAAGGACTGACCATGCAAGGCAGTAAATTACTGCCAGCAGTTAACACGCTAGGTTTTAAATATTCAGAAGAAGGCTTTTTTAATCGCCATCTAGACCCTGCAGGCCAAGGGCCGGTGTTATTTAGGTTGGTAAATATGTATAACCCTGGCACGTTCGATATTGATAATATGGAACAGTTTAGTACCGCAGGCGTGAGCTTATTTATGACTCTACCATGTGATGGCGATGGCCTTGCTGCGTTTAATATGCTGCACAGCGCCGCTAAGAAGCTAGCAGATGAATTTGGAGCTGAAATCTTGGATGCTGAGCGAAACGAAATGACGGTAGAGCGTATTCGTCAATATGTTGAGCAGGTTCGCGCATTTTCTGCGTAATATACGCATAAGTTAAATTTTGTAAGCCACTGGGCGTTCACTCGTCAAAGTGGCTTTTTTTATGTTTTTGAGGTCTACATGGCAAGCAGCATTAGTGAGCAAATTAATCATCTTCGTACCACGCTTGAGCAACACAATTATAGTTATTATGTGCTTGATACACCCAGCATACCCGATGCCGAATATGATCGCTTATTACGTACTTTGAGCGAATTAGAAACCCAGCACCCTGAGTTTTTAACCGCCGATTCACCTACTCAAAAGGTAGGTGGGGCGGCGCTTGCCAAGTTTGAGCAAGTAGCACACCAAGTGCCTATGTTGTCGCTTGATAACGCTTTTGGTGAAGACGAATTCAGTGGTTTTAATCGTCGTATTAAAGAGCGTTTAATGAGCACTGAAGAGCTTACATTTTGCTGTGAGCCTAAACTGGATGGCTTAGCGGTATCGATTATTTATCGCGATGGGGTATTAGTGCAAGCAGCGACTCGTGGCGATGGTTTTACTGGCGAAAATATTACTCAAAATGTAAAAACAATTCGCAATGTGCCATTAAAGTTACGCGGTGATGATTACCCGCGTGAGCTTGAAGTGCGCGGTGAAGTGTTTATGGATAGCGCGGGCTTTGAAAAATTAAATGCCGAAGCAGAAAAGCGCGGTGACAAAGTTTTTGTAAACCCACGTAATGCGGCAGCAGGCAGTTTACGCCAGCTCGACTCAAAAATTACCGCAAAACGGCCACTGATGTTTTATGCCTACAGCACCGGATTGGTCGCCGATGGCACATTACCTGAAGATCATTACCAGCAACTTGCCAAGCTTACCGACTGGGGATTACCACTGTGTCCAGAAACAAAATTAGTTGAAGGCCCAAAGGCCGCGCTTGCCTATTATAATGACATTTTAACGCGCCGTAGCGAGCTAAAATATGAAATAGATGGTGTGGTAATAAAAGTAAATAAAAAAGCCCTACAAGAGCGCCTAGGCTTTGTTGCGCGTGCGCCGCGCTGGGCTATTGCTTATAAGTTTCCGGCGCAAGAAGAAATAACACACTTGCTAGATGTAGAGTTTCAAGTAGGGCGTACTGGGGCAATTACCCCTGTTGCGCGACTAGAGCCGGTATTTGTTGGTGGTGTTACGGTATCGAATGCAACACTGCATAATGCTGATGAAATTGCCCGTTTAGGCGTTAAAGTGGGCGATACTGTGATTATTCGCCGCGCTGGGGATGTGATCCCACAAATTACCCAAGTAGTACTTGAGCAACGCCCAAGCGATGCAAAAGAGATTGTATTTCCAACTATGTGCCCAATTTGTGACTCGCACGTTGAGCGGGTTGAAGGAGAAGCTGTTGCACGTTGTACAGGCGGCTTGGTATGTCAAGCACAGCGCAAACAAGCGATTAAACATTTTGCTTCACGCAAGGCTTTAGATATTGACGGCTTAGGCGACAAAATTGTTGATCAATTAGTTGACCGAGAGCTGATCAAAACCCCTGCTGATTTATTTATTTTAAAGCAGGGACATTTTGAATCACTTGAACGAATGGGGCCAAAATCAGCAAAAAACTTAGTTGCGGCGCTTGATGATGCTAAAACCACTACCTTAGCAAAGTTTTTATATTCACTGGGTATTCGTGAAGTCGGAGAGGCCACAGCTCAGAACTTGGCTAATCACTTTTTAACGCTTGAAAAAGTAATTGATGCCAGCATTGAACAACTAATAGAAGTGAGCGATGTAGGTGAAATAGTAGCAAAACACGTTCGCGGCTTTTTTACTGAAGAGCACAACCTGACAGTGGTAAACGAATTAATAGCGCAAGGGGTAAACTGGCCAGAGTTAACAGCGCCATCAGAGCAAGAACAGCCGCTAGCAGGTTTAACTTATGTGCTAACTGGGACGCTTAATACGCTTAATCGTAATGATGCAAAAGCGCGCCTACAACAATTAGGCGCCAAGGTCTCTGGCAGTGTTTCAGCAAAAACAGATGCCTTAGTGGCGGGCGAAAAAGCCGGCTCTAAGCTCACCAAAGCGCAAGAGCTTGGTATAGAAATACTGACAGAGGATGATTTAATTACTTTGTTAGAGACTCATAATGGCTAGTTTTACAAATATACTTAATACCTTGTTAATTGACCTAGGCCAATGGTTACAGGGCTATTTGCCGCATTTATCACTGCTTTTAATGGTGTGCTTAGTGTCGCTGTATGCGGATGACATTTTAAAGTTAACCAAAGGCGTCGTAGCTAGGCGCCACTTTATTATTAGGGTGGCGTGTTTTGTGTTGATAACTGCGTTTGGCTTTGGCTTGTTAGTGGTGTGGTTAAGCCCACTGCTAACTAAAGCTTTACTGTTTTTTGGCACTAAGTGGTTAGCGCTTACCTTATTAGTGGCATTTTTTATTTTGGGCACTATTGCCGATAGGAAAAATCAGTTGTGAGTCGATATGGGCCTGAATACTGGGATAAATATGGTAGCTATCGTACGCCATTAGCATTCCACTTGAGTATTTTAGTGCTATTGCGCGCCTATTTTATTTGGGTGATAGCCGCGTTGAGTCGTCGACCTGAGCTTGATTTAATGTCATTGTTTTTTAGATCAAAAAATGATTTTTTTATTGCTATAGCGATCGGTGCAGTAGCGATTGTACCTACTATTTTATTTTGTTTACGCAGACCAAGAGACTCGCATCAAGCTACGCAGCGCTTGGCGCGTATTTGGCGGTATATGCGTTGGCCGCTGATTGCGTGTGCATTAATTGATTTGTCGTGGTTAAGTATTCAGGCAGCCCATAGCCATTATCGCTTCTCATTGTTTTTAGCTGTGCAAATGGTGATTGTATTATGGGTGTTGTGGTATTTGGCAAAAAGTCGTTACTTAAGTGTTTTCTTTAGTGATTGGCCCGAGCCGACAGAAAAAGCAACTGATAAAAAGTAAGAGGGCTTATGCATAGTATCAATAAAAAAATAGCACAAGTAATTGCTTTAATAGGGCTCATTATTATAGCGAGTGGCTATTTTTTTTCTTTAGGCGAATTCCTTTGGTTTAAAGCTGCCTTAGTAATGTGGGTTGTGGTGTTTTGTTCGTGTTGTTACCGATTAACGCCGTTGTTTAAAATGCGCAATCCGCTGCGTAATTTTATTCAACGCGATGCGCAGCACTTATTTGTTTTTAGTTTAACAGGGCTGTTTGATAAAAAAAATGGCCCGCATTGGTTAGTCATCAGTAATATTGAGTCGATAGAAATAAGAAACGATGAACTAATAGTGCACAGTAATAATGACCGGCAATTAAGCGTGAGCATTCCTGGCAGTCAAGCCCAATTGCATGCCTATGTAAGCCGTATACTTACAGCAACAGAAAAGCACACTATAGTCTTTAGATAGCGTTGATCGTGGGATTAGCCACAGGCGTACTAGACTACAAGTAAATGATTGCTAGTTAAATTAATAACGTAATGAGGTTGTTATGTTGAAGTGGAACGATATTGTTAATTTTGCCAACCATGGTAATCCAACACCGGTTCGAAAAGTGGTTAAAACAGATCAGCAATGGCGCGAACTGTTAAACGAAGAGCAATATTATGTGACCCGTAAAAAGGGAACTGAACGACCAAATAGTTCGAGTAGTTGTACCTTGTTAGAGCCAGGTAAGTATGTGTGTGTTTGTTGTGACAACTTACTATTTGATGCAGATGAAAAGTTTGATAGTGGCACCGGCTGGCCTTCATTTACGCAACCGGCAACTGAGGAAGCGATTGGTTATGTCATGGATAATAGTCATGGCATGGAGCGAGTTGAAGTTGTTTGTAATGTGTGTGATGCGCATTTAGGGCATATTTTCCCTGATGGGCCACTTCCTACTGGTTTACGCTACTGTGTAAACGCACTGGCAATGAAAAAGCTCTAGGGCCTGTTGACCTTTCAAGATTAAATTTACAGCGGCCTGTTTGGGATTTAGGCAATGCAGCGCCTATGTGGTGTGGTTACTCACCATAAATAGGCGATAACGTAGCATTAATGCCAAACAGGCTCTAACTAATCTCTAGTTTCATTTCTTTAGCAATCTGAAGTAGTTTATCGAACCGCTCTGATTGCTCTTCTGCTAAGGGGGATTTTTTTAATAGTTTAAAGCACTTTTGGGCCAACAGACTATGGAAAGAGTCACCATGTTTTTTTGACTTATCCACTAAACATTGCAATAAATTAAGCGCAATACTTGGATTGTGTGGCATGACTCTAAATGCTTGGCTGAATGCCTCTAAGGCAACATTTAATTGGCCGCGCTCAAACTGCTTAACAGCATGATTATTGAGCTCTTTCGGCCCCATTTTAATATCACGTCTTTCACTTTGCTGTTGCTGTATATAACGCAAGTAAGTAGCATCGCTTCTACTTGGGTGACGTTCGCAATGATCAATTATTTGACTAAATAGCGCTTGCGCCTTTTGGTGAAAACCTAATTCATGCAGTGCTTTTGCTTTGTCTAGGGCACCATCTACTGAACGTATTTGAGTATCGCTGTCATCAAGTTGCTCAATGAGCTGTTTCGCTTTTTTATGTTCATCTTTTAAATAATAAAGGCGTGCATTGAGCACATCGATTTGAGTTTGCGCATTACTGGTTGGGAATTGTGTTTTTAACTCATTAATATATTTATTTGTTTGACGAGAGATCCTGTTTATTTGGTCGGTTTGATCTGTGGTCAATGCAAAATCAATCCCAGCACGAGCAGCATTTAAATAAATGTCTGGGCTATCATGCATAGAGTACTTAGCATAAGTGGCAATATCTTTTTGAGTTAAGTAGCTGGTTTCATAATCTCTATTAATGAGCGATACGCTGTTCAGTGATTTTTGACGGTCTATATTACGTGGAGCAATGTGTGCCGCTTGGCTTAAAAAGTCTTGGGCTAAATCAAATTGGTTTAGTTTTATTTCTAAACGCCCCAATAGGTCTAAGGCTATAAGACGCGTTTCATTTCGTTCAAGCATTGTTTTAAGCATGCGTTGAGCTAAAATATGCTCATTGTTAGCAATTAAGGCTTCTACCAATCCTACTTTTGCCCATGCAAACTTTTGCATATTCAAAACTGACTTAAAAAAATCTTTCGCTTCTTGGTTTTGTTTTAGCGCCAGTAAAATATTGCCTTTTAATCTAAGTAGAATAGGGCTGTATTTATTACTTTTATCGAGTTGGGCATTAATTTGTTTCAATGCTTTAGACTGGTTATCGTCATCAATTAAAGTGTATATAGCTTTTAAGTCGCTTTTACGTTTGAGAATACGCTCTATGCGCACTCTTAACTCTTGTACAGAGAAGGGTTTTACTAAAAAGTCATCGGGTTGAAGTTCTAATACACTGTGAACTAACTCTCCGCTAGTTTCCGCAGATGTAAAAATAAACCCAGTAGAGTGTTTTATTAATGCTTTAGCGCGTAATTCTTCATAAAGCTGATAGCCATCTTGGCGTTTGCTTAGATTAAAAGAGCAAATTACCAAGTCAAATTCTTCATGTAAGCATTGTTCTTTTGCCGCTAGAGCATGATCTGCAAAACGCATATGTCCAAAGCCAATTTTTTCGAGCGACTGTTTCATGTAGCTTTGAGCAAGTGGCTGCTCTTCTACAATCAGTATTTTTGCTTCATTGAAAATATTTTTAGACATTGGCTTAAGCGTAATTGAATTTAACACAGACTATAATCAACAGTTTAGACGCTTACAAGGTAATTTAAAGATTCGCCTCGAAGATGAGAGCTTATTAAGCAAATTAATTCTAAAGGTTTATATTTTTACCTTAAAAGAGCTAAAAACCCATTTAAAGTAAATGAATAGCACGCGTAATAAAGTAAGTTTAAACAAAATGATTTTGGAGATAATAAAGCTCGAAAGATAAATTTTTGGTATGTGATTGGTAATACTGATTTTTTGAAACCGAAGAATTACTTGATAACGAATTTCTAAATAGTAATTAATACTGAACTTGAACTAAAAGAGTGGAGAATAATGAATATCAAAATGGAAGGTGATACTGGAGGATTTAGGTTTTTGTAATATGCACCATTCAAAGAATGGTGGGTCGTACTGGACTTGAACCAGTGACCCTCGCCTTGTAAGGGCGATGCTCTCCCAACTGAGCTAACGACCCATATTACAAATTTACACATGACTATTAACATAATAATAGATTTTATATGTGGTGGGTGATACTGGACTTGAACCAGTGACCCTCGCCTTGTAAGGGCGATGCTCTCCCAACTGAGCTAATCACCCACATATAAATTAAAACGCTACTATTAAAATAAATAGTACTGGACTTTAACCAGTGAACTTCGCCGTTACTTGTAAATAGCGGTGATGCTCTCATTTCTTGTAACTGAGCTAACCACCCATATTAGACATCTTGTAATATGCACCATTCAAAGAATGGTGGGTCGTACTGGACTTGAACCAGTGACCCTCGCCTTGTAAGGGCGATGCTCTCCCAACTGAGCAAAGACCCCAGATTACAAATAT